>JARRRO010000136.1:0-5355 GCA_037380645.1 Gammaproteobacteria bacterium
ATCGGTGCGAAAGCGGCGGAGAAACTGTCGGATCTGGGCTCTTGCGAGTTTATTGTCACCATGCTGCCGGACGGCAAGGTGGTCTCGGATGTGCTCACCCGGGCCGAAGACAGTGCGCTCATCAAGTCCTGCGCGAAGGGCACGATCTTCATCGATATGAGTTCGTCGGAGCCCCTGATCACGCGCGAGACGGGTGCGACGCTCGCAGAACACGGGCTCATCCTCGTCGATGCCCCCGTGTCCGGCGGACGCCCGCGCGCCGAGACGGGTGAGCTCGCCCTCATGATTGGCACCTCCGATGATGACGTCCTTGCCAGGATCCGCCCGGTGCTGGAGGCGATGGGCAATCAGCTTTTCGTCATGGGCGGTCTCGGCAACGGTCATGCAATGAAGTGCCTTAATAACATGGTCGGCGGCGTCGCCGTCGCCGCTACCTATGAGGCGCTCCTGATTGGCGAGCAATTCGGCCTTGATCCCGGATTGATGACGGACGTGATCAACGCGTCCACGGGCCGCTCCTTCGCTTCGGAGCTGGTCGTCAAGGAGCACGCACTGACGGGCAAGTTCGCGACCGGTTTTGCGATGGGGCTCCTGGCGAAGGATGTGCGTATCGCCGCCGATCTCGCCACGGGCATCAGCGTGCGCTCGCCCTATACGAACCTGACGCGCGATGAGTTCGCCAAGGGGCGCGACAAGATCGGCTTTTCGCGCGATTTCTCGGAGCTGTTGCTCGTCATGAAGGAAGAAAAATCAGGCTGATTGTTCCAAGTCCCCGGATTCAGCGTCGGCGTGCCGCTGATCCACATGCCATCCAGGTCCGGTTAGGGTTATGCAAAGGCGTATGATGAGGAAAATCATTCGATTCCCGGTGGTGCAGTGCCTGCTGCTGCTCGCGACAGGCGGCGCCGCCGCCGCTGCACCGACATGGGTAGGCAGTTGGGGCGCATCGCCCCTGCCGCCGCGCCAGGCGACAGGCCCCTTCCCGGCGACACCCAGTTTCAGTAATCAGACCATCCGTGAAGTGGTCCGCCTGAGTCTAGGCGGCAGGCAGGTGCGCCTGCGCCTGACCAACGAGTACGGGAAGAAACCGCTGAAGATCGGTGCCGTCACCGTGGCCAGGTTCGACGACAGCGGCAAGATCGTCGCCGGTACCCTGCATACCGTGACATTCGGCGGGAGTCGGTCGGCGATTATCCCGGCGGGGGCGCCGCTCCTCAGTGATCCGGTGGATCTCGCCGTCAGTGATCTCGACAGCATTTCCATCAGCATCTACCTGCCGGGTGATACGGGACAGTGCACCTGCCATCCGGTGGGGCTGGAGACGGCTTATGTATCCGCGCAGGGCGATTTCACCGGGCGAGACTTCAAGCCGGCAAGCACCATGGATGGACGGGCGTTCCTGTCCGAAGTCGACGTCTTGGCGGACGAACGAGCACGTGATGTCGTCGCCTTCGGCGATTCCATCACTGACGGCTACGGCTCAACCCCGAATGCGAACCGGCGCTGGCCCGATCTGCTTGCCGGACGCCTGGCAGCGCGAGGAGACGAGTGGGGTGTCGTTAATGCCGGGATCAGCGGCAACCAGGTATTGCGAGCAGGCGCCGGCGTGAGTGCTTTGGCCCGCTTCGACCGGGACGTGCTCAGCGTGCCTGGCGCCAAGGCGGTAATCATCTTTGAGGGCATCAATGACATCGGTTTCCGTCTCGGCCACAGCACGCTGCTGAAGCCGTTGCCCGGTGACGTCAAGCTGACCGCGGCGGGGCTGATCGGAGGCCTGAAACAGTTGATTTCCCGGGCTCATTCAAAAGGTCTGAAGGTATACGTTGCGACGATCACTCCCTACCAGGGAGCCACCTACTATTCCGACAAGGGAGAAGCGGTACGCAGAAAGGTCAACGAGTGGATACGGAAAAGCGGTGATCCCGATGCCGTGCTGGACTTCGATGCGGCCTGGCGGGATCCCGCGCATCCGGCACGGATCGCGAAGTCACTGCAGGCGGGCGATCACCTGCACGGAAATGACGCCGGCTACCGTGCCCTGGCAGATTCAATCGATTTGAAGCTGTTTCCCCACTGAATGTCTGTTATCAGGGATAATAGGTCCAGACAACATTTAAAATTCAGAAAGGGTGATAAAAAGAACATGACTAATCAGGCCTACGCCACCGGCCCACTGACAGGGGAGGGCTGCGTTACCAGCATCATGGTCATGGAGCCGGGGCTGGACCCGGCGAAGGTGCCGGCGATGATAGAGCGTGACCGCGTGGTGATGGCGGCGCGTCGGGGTATGCAGATGAAGCTGTTGCCGGTGCTGCCGGACAGGGAGACCGGCGAGATTCTGACCGGCGGGGTGTACCTTTTCGATACCATTGAAAATGCCAGGGATTACTATCGCTGGTGTCGGGAGGACTTTTTCATCGAGGGCGTACAGTTCGAGAAGATGCCGGGCCTTAAATCACGAACATCCAAGGTCTGGCACATCATCGGCGCGGAGCAGTTCAAGAACATTGACGGACACCATGTCGTCATGCGGCACGAGGAATGGCAGTGCCCGGAGGAGATGGGTCGTGCTTCCCTGGAGGACGATTGGGAATCTCTTAGAGACGCCGCGAAACAGGCGGGGCTGGCTTCCGTCTGGGTGTTGTATAACGAGCAGGCCGGTGAGTTCGGGATCGTCTCTAGCGGGGACCGCGCCGGGCAGCCTTCCCCGGATCATCCCGACGAGGCCAGCCTCCGGGCACTGGCCGCATCCCCGTCACTGGCCGGGCGGTACCAGTCCCGGGGAGCCCGCCCGCTTTTCGACCGCAGCAGCTTCGTGTACACGATCTGGTTCCCGGTGACCGGCAACGCCTCGGACAGGGCGCCGCTGTGGCCGAATTCGCCGCCATTGCCGGGCCCGCAGTCATAAGCTGTTAAACTGATATAGACTTCCGTTCCTCCATTGCTCAGCGCAGTATCCGCTCCAGGCCGTCGTGGGCGAGGCTGACCGTGACGCCCCGCTCCTTTCCCCATTCCCGCAGGCGAGCGGCGATACTCCGTTCGTCGCCTTCCACGATCCGGGCGCCGCAGTGGGTGATGACGGCCTCGGGGACCCCGCACTTTTCACACCAGGTAAGCTGGGTCCGCACCGGGACGTGGCCAATGAGTTGGCCGCCGCGGCGCCGGACCATGGGGCGGGCCAGGGTGGCACCGTCGCCGATGTAAACTGCCGCCCCTGACAGGGCGGCTTCGCGTTGATGGATGTAGACCAGGTCGGGGACGTAGAAGATCGTGACTTTCCCCGCCGTGACGCGGTAGCCCACCGCCGGGCAGCGCGTGGAATGCTCCACCGTAAATGCTTCGAATCGGATCCCTTCTACGGTGACCGGGGAGCGGGGCCTTATGGTATGCCGCTCTTTAAGCGGGTAATCCGCCATGTCCTTCCAGGCCTGCCGGGTCGCATACACGGGGCAGGGCGCCCCTTCCTTGAGCCCCCAGGCGTGGTCGGGATGGGCGTGGGTGATGACGATGGCATGGGGATTTAGCTTCCATACCTGCCCAAGCCAGTCCAACCCGCAGTCGATCATGACCCGCCGCCTGCGGTATTCCACCAGCATGGACGTATGCCGGCGGTGACGCCGGGTACGAGCCTCGATCTCCCCGCGGGTGCCGAGAAACACGATTTTCATGGGGTGCCCATTTCCATGAATCAGGGGACAGGCCCTGATTTTAACATCTGGTAACTTTTGTTATGGTGTCTATCACCATGTCGGCATGCATAGCCGATATCATTTTTTCGTACCTTTTAACAATCACTCATGGCAGAGAAGAGGATACTATTGATTACCGGCGCCTCCAGCGGCATCGGCGCCGCTACGGCCCGGGCCGCCGTTGAGGCCGGCTTCAGGGTGGCCCTGGCGGCCCGCTCGAAAGACGCGCTGGACGAGCTTGCCGGGGAGCTGGGTCCGGACTATGCGGCGGCCTACAAATGCGATGTCACCGATTATGCAGCGCAGGAAAAGCTGGTGCAGGACGTGGTGGAGCGGTTCGGCTCGCTGGACGCGGTGTTCGCCAATGCCGGCGTCGGCGGTGAGCCCGGCGGTTTCTCCGGGGCGCCGGTAGAATCCTGGCGGCGCATCGTCGACGTCAACATACTGGGTGTCGCCTATACCCTCAGGGCGGCCCTGCCTCACATCAGGAAGGCGCGGGGTCACGTGCTTATCACCGGCTCTGTGGCCGGGCGCCGGACCCTGCCGGGATCCATGTACTCGGCGTCCAAGTGGGCGGTCTCTGCCATCGGCTACAACCTGCGCGATGAGCTGCGGGGAACAGGCGTGCGCGTGACCCTGATCGAGCCGGGAATCGTGGATACGCCGTTTTTCGACACCCCCAAACCCGACGGCCTGCGGGATACGGATGTCGCGAAGACGGTGGTGTTCGCACTGACCCAGCCGGCCGGCGTCGACGTTCACGAACTCATGGTGCTGCCCACCCCGCCGCTTGACTGATCGAAACGGGGCCTCTCGCCTGAGCGGCGCCCTACCTTACCGACCAGTCGATGGCGGCCGTACCGGTATACTCTTTATAGGAAAACCCTATCATATAGAAATGGCGGGTATCGAGTCTGACGTCGGCCCGCCCGTCAGCCCGCTTGCTGAAGGACTGTCTCCAGAGGGATTCGTTGCCGAACAGCGGGCTGATCCTCATCCAGAGCTTGCCGGTGGAATCCGCATCCGGCCTGACGTGGTAGATAATATGCAGTTTCTCGCCCCGGAATATGAAGACGGGGCCGCTGAGGATCGGCCTGCGCCAGTAATGAAGCCCGGCAATAGACTGGCTGATCTCCTTGTGCCCCACGCGCCAGAACGACCAGCCGTACTCCCGCGCGATACCGAGCCGCATCAGGATGAAATGGACGCCGATATAAAGTGCCACGGCCATGGGGATGACGGCAACCAGGACCATCCTGGTCCAGAACCTTTTCCGCGGCGGGATGTCAGACATTATCCTTCGTGATCTCTTTTATTCGATCATAGAGCGACAGGACGGCATCGATGAGTGCGGCGTAATCCTGTCGTTCCGTAGAAATCATGTTGATGGCGACGTTCAGCCGCGGTTCCTCGACCCACGCCTTGCCGTTGAAGTACTTTACGTTCTGCAGGCTGACCTGGACTCCGCGTTCTGCTTCCAGATCGACGATCCGCCTGCGCAGGTCCTGGGTCAGGAGTTCATTTAGCCGTGCCGTGTCCTGCGTCTCGATGACGAAGCGCTCGTCGAACGCGGTGTCACCCAGCTGCTTGTCCTTAAGCCCGAACAGTCGTTCGCCTGCGGTTTGCGTGGACTTGCTGCGGATCCTGAAAAAAAGCGCCTCGGAAA
>JARRRO010000137.1:0-10051 GCA_037380645.1 Gammaproteobacteria bacterium
CTTACAAGGCGAAGGTCGGGGGTTCAAACCCCTCAGCACCCACCATACTCCGGAGTGGTAGTTCAGTTGGTTAGAATACCGGCCTGTCACGCCGGGGGTCGCGGGTTCGAGTCCCGTCCACTCCGCCATTGAATCGTCGGGCGTTCCTGTAAGGGTGCGCCCGTTTTTGTTCGGACCCCTAACTGTATAAACCGAAATGCTGCAACTAATTCGAAATTGGGTTACCGGCTGGCTGGCGGTAGTTATCGTCGTCATGCTGGTCATCCCCTTCGCCTTCTGGGGCATCAATTACTATTTTGGACAGGGTGGCGATATCGTCGCCGCCGAAGTGAACGGGTCCAAGATACTGCTCAGGGACTATCAGCTTACCTATCAGCGCATCCGTCAGCAGTACGAGAGCCGTGGAGGCAATATCGCTAATAAAGAGAACAAGCTGAAGAAGCAGGCCATCGATACCCTGGTCAACCGGGAACTGTTGTCGCAGCTTAAGAAGGACATGAACCTGACGGTCAGCGACGATCAGGTCAGGCAGGCGATCATGAGCATCAGCGCGTTCCGGGGTGAAGACGGTTTCGACAGCAGCCTGTACAAGCGGTATCTGGCCACCGCCGGCTATACCCCCGCCAGCTTCGAGGCGCAGGTGCGCGAGGATATGACTTCTCAACAGCTGCAGGCCGGCATCATCGAGAGTTCCTTCGTCACCGAAGCCGCCGCCGAGCGCGTAGCCAAACTCAATGAGCAGACCCGGGATCTGGCCTATACATTTGTGCCGTTCAAAGATGCCGTAAAAAACATCCAGGTCACCGACCAGGAGGTCAAGCAGTACTACGAACAGCATGGTCAGGAATTCATGGAGCCGGAGAAGGTCCGCATCGCCTATATCGATCTCTCCCGCGAAGAACTGGCCAAGAAGGTGCCTGTGACTGAAGATGCGCTGAAGTCGTTCTACCAGAATCACAAGGGCAACTACACCGTGGCGGAGCAGCGCAAGGTCGATCAGGTGCTGGTAAGCGCGGGTAAAAACCCTTCCGATGGAGCCCTGGACAAGGCCAAGGCCCGTGCCGAGGAAATCAAGAAGCAGCTTGAATCGGGCAAGTCGTTCAAGGACTTGAGTAAAGAGAAATTAAAGAAGGAACCGGGGGTAAGCGTCGATTTCAGCCAGTTCGGCTACCTGGCCAAGGGCGTTCTCGATCCCAAAGTGGACAAGGCGGTTTTTTCCATGAACAAGGGTGAAGTGGGGGGACCGATACGTACCGACAGCGGTTTTCATGTCGTCATCGTCGAGGATATCAAGGGCGGACAGGCAAGCAGTTTGGAGCAGGTCCGTGACCAGGTCGAGAAGGATTACCGGACCGACCAGGCGGAAAAGAAGTTTTATGACCTGGCCGATAAACTGGCCAACTCGGCGTTCGAGCAACCGGACAGCCTGGAGCCGGCTGCCAAGGAGGTGGGCCTGCCCGTCCAGAAGAGCGACTATTTCAGCCGCGACGGCACCGGCAAGGGTTTGCTCGGTAATTCCAAGGTACTCGAAGCCGCCTTCAGTGACGATGTACTGAAGAACGGCAACAACAGCAACGTCATCGAACTCAACGAAAACCGGGACCTGGTGTTGCGCGACATCGACCACCATCCGTCACGGAAGAAACCCCTGGATCAGGTACGCGCGGATATCGTGAAAAAGATCCGCTTCCAGAAAGGAAGCAGCCGGACCCGGGAGATAGGCCAGGACATTATTGCCGGCCTGAAACAGGGGGACAGCGAGGAGTCACTGGCCCGGAAATATGCCGTAGACTGGAAAACGGCGTCGGACGTCAAACGCAAAGACGAACGCGTTAACCGGGAGGTCCTGCGCACGGCGTTCAGCCTAGGGCAGTCCAAAAGCGGCAAACCCGCCATCGGCGGCACCGCCATGGGCACCGGCGATTACGCGGTCGTGGTGGTCAAGGCCGTGAACAATGTTGGCACGGTGGCTTATGAGGACGTCCACCCTGTACGCCAGAAAATGGAGCGCATACAGGCCGGCAAATCCTGGATGTCCTTCATGGACGGCCTCAAGGAAAACGCGAAGATCCACGTCTACAAAAGCAATCTGTAAATTAGGTGTTAGGTTGATTGCTCCCTGTCCCTGAACCCTATCAGGCCTTGTCGCCGCGCAGGAAATAACGCTCGATCACGGCGGCGCCCACGCAATCCCCCCAGACATTGACGGTGGTCCGGACCCGGTCCAGAAACCAGTCCACCGCCAGCAGCAGGCCAACGCCTTCGGCGGGGAGATGGACGGCGGACAAAACGATAAGCAGGGTGACCAGGCCGGCCTCGGGGATGCCGGCGGCACCGATGGCGGCCAGGGTGGCGGTGATGAAGACGATTATCTGACTGGCAGGGTCAAGGTGGATGCCGTAGGCCTGGGCGATGAACATGGCGGCGATGGCCTCATACAGCGCGGTACCGTCCATGTTGATGGTCGCCCCCAGGGGCAGGACGAACCGGAGCGAGCGCTTGTCCACGCCGGCCTCCTCCGCGCATTCCATGGTCAGGGGCAGGGTCGCCGAAGAACTGGCGGTGCCAAAGGCCGTCACCAGAGCACGCAGCAGGGTGAACAGGTATTCCCGGCCGCGCCCGGCGAAGACCACCAGGACCAGAAACAGGGCGCAGAAGTGTACGGCCAGCCCCAGGATCACGGTCAGGACGTACCAGCCCACCGAGGCGACCTCGCGCCAGAAGGCCATACCACCCCCCGCCGCTCCCAGCCTCGAGGCGATCAGGGCGAATATGCCTATCGGCGCCAGGTACATTACCCAGATCACCAGCTTCATCATCACTTCGTTGACGCCGTCGAAAAACCGGGTGACGGTGGCCCCCCGCTCTCCCAGGGTGGTCAGGGCAATCCCGAACAGGATGCTGAAGACGATGATGGGCAGAAGGTCCAGCTTGGCCGCGGAGGCGACCAGGCTGGAAGACACCAGGGACAGGATGATATCGCCGATGCCTGCCGCCTTGCCGCTCGCCGCCTGCTGCGGCAGGGTGTGGGAGGCCAGGGTTATCCCCGTTCCGGGCTGGATGGCGTTGACCGCGATAAGGCCGATGAAGACGGCCAGGGCGGTGGTTCCCAGGTAGTAAATGACGGTATAGCCGCCGATCCTGCCCATTTTGTGCAGGTCGCCGACGGAGGCGATACCGCTGATGACGGCGGCGACGATGAGGGGGATGATCATCATCTTCAGGGCGCGCAGGAAGAATTCGCCGATCCAGGCGATGGCCGCCATCTCCCTGCCGAAGAACCAGCCGCAGAAGGCGCCGGCCACGGCGCCCAACACTATGCCCCACAGCAGCCTGCGGTGCGGCATCAGCCCTGCCGCGGGTCTCCGCAACGCATCAGGCGGCCCCGACGGCATTGTAGCCGCAGTCGACGTAGGTAATCTCGCCGGTTACTGCCGAGGCGTAATCCGAGCACAGGAAGGCGCCCACGTTGCCCACTTCCTCAATGGTGACGTTGCGGCGCAGGGGGGCGTGCAGTTCCACCTGGGCGAGGAATTCCTTGAGCCCCTTGATGCCCGAGGCGGCCAGGGTGCGGATGGGGCCGGCGGATATGGCATTGACCCGGGTCCCCTCCGGACCCAGGCTGGCGGCCATGTACCGGACATTGGCCTCCAGGCTGGCCTTGGCCACGCCCATGACGTTGTAGTTGGGCATGGCCCGCACCGAGCCGATGTAGGTCAGGGTGAGCATGGCGGCCCGGCGGCCCTGCATCAGGGGGCGCGCCGCCTTACCCAAGGCGGCGAAGCTGTAGGAACTGATGTCGTGGGCGGAGAGGAAGCCCTCCCGGCTGAGGTGGTCCAGATAGCCACCCTCCAGCAGCTCCCGGGGGGCGAAGGCCACGGAGTGGACCAGGATGTCCAGGCCGTCCCAGTGTTCGGAGAGTTTTTCGAATACCGCCTGTATCTGTCCGTCGTCCGAGACATCACAGGGGAGGGTGATGCTGGAATCGAGTTCGGCGGCGAATTTCTCCACACGCCCGCGCAGTTTCTCGTTCTGATAAGTGAATGCCAGCTCGGCCCCCTCGCGGCGCATGGCCTGCGCAATCCCCCAGGCGATGGATCGGTTGCTCGCCACACCCACGATCAATGCACGTTTGCCCTCTAACATACCCATAATTCTCGCCCTTTATGTTGATTATGCCTTTGCCGGTTAAGTAAAGTGTAAACTGTGTTATTCGCGTTTATAATGTCATGAAAAGCTGGACAGCCCCGCGTATTTTTACATTCCACAAATGAAAACAAAAGTTTTTCCCGTCATCGCGTTGATCCTGATGGCTCTGGGCGGCTGTTCCGATACTCCGTGGAACAGTCCATATCCGGCGAAGGATGCGGGCAAGAAGATCTACTACAGTTCCTTCACCGAGCGGCCCAAGCACCTGGATCCGGTGGCCTCCTACAGCGAGGACGAGGCCGTATTCATCGGCCAGATCTATGAACCCCCGCTGCAGTATCACTTCCTGAAGCGCCCCTATCAACTGGTCCCCCTGACCGCGACAGAGGTGCCCAAACCGGTTTATTACGATGCCCGGGGCAACCGGCTGCCGGATAACGCACCGGAGGATGAGGTTGCGCGCGCCGTCTACCGGATCCACATCAAGCCGGGCAGGTATTTCCAGCCGCACCCGGCGTTCGCCCGTGATGCCAGCGGCCATTATCTTTATCATCATCTGAGTGCCGGCGATCTGAAGGGCGTTTATTCCATCAATGACTTTCCCAAGACCGGGACCAGGGAACTGGTTGCCCGCGATTATGTGTACGAGATTAAACGGCTGGTCAAACCCGGCCTGCATTCCCCCCTGGCGGGTTTGATGTCCCGCTACATCGTGGGGCTCAAGCAGCTCGGCGAGCGCCTGCGCAAGGCCAAGGCCAGGACCAAGGGCAGGCTCGATCTCAGGGATTTTGACTTCGAGGGCGCCAAGGTCATCGACCGTTATACCTACGAAATCCGGCTCAACCAGAAATATCCGCAGTTCATCTACTGGCTGTCCATGTCTTTCTTTGCCCCCGTACCCTGGGAGGCGGACGCCTTTTATGATCAGCCGGGCATGAAGGAGAGAAACATCTCCCTGGACTGGTATCCGATAGGCACCGGCCCCTACATGCTGACCGAGAACAATCCCAACCGCCACATGATCCTCAAGCGCAATCCGAATTTTGCCGGGGAGCGCTATCCCTCCCATGGTGAGCCGGGCGACCGGGCGGCGGGTTACCTGAACGATGCAGGCAAGGAACTGCCGTTTATCGATGAGGCCTATTTCAGCCTGGAGAAGGAATCGATCCCGGCATGGAACAAGTTTCTGCAATCTGGTATCTCGGGTTCAACATGCTCGATCCCGTGGTCGGCGGCGATTCCCGGCGCGCACGGCTGCTGCGGCGGGCCATATCCATCGCCGTCAACTACGAGGAATACATCTCCAACTTCGCCAACGGCCGCGGCATTCCCGCCCAGGGGCCGATCCCACCCGGCATCCCCGGCGCCAGGAAAGGCAAGGCCGGCATCGATCCCTATGTCTTTGACTGGGTGGACGGGGAGGCGCAGCGCAAGCCGTTGAGCGAAGCGCTGAAACTGATGCGGGAGGCGGGATACGTCGATGGCAGGAACATCAAGACCGGCGAGCCGCTGATCCTGTATTACGACACCGTCAGCGCCGGGGCCGGCAGCAGAACGGTCCTGAACTGGTACCGGAAGCAGTTTGACAGGCTGGGCATACAGCTGGTCGTGCGCGCCACCGATTACAACCGCTTTCAGGACAAGATGCGGGAGGGGACGGCGCAGATCTTCAGCTGGGGCTGGAACGCGGATTATCCCGATCCGGAGAACTTCCTGTTTCTCCTTTACGGCGGGAACACCAAGGTCGGGCACGGCGGGGAGAACGCGGCCAACTATTCCAACCCTGAATACGACAAGCTGTATGTCAAGATGCGCGGCATGGATCCCGGACCCGAGCGGCAGAAGGTGATCGACAAGATGGTGCACATCCTGCAGCGCGACGCCCCCTGGGTGTTCGGCTACCATCCCGTGGCCTACTCCCTCTATCACAGCTGGTACGGCAACGCCAAGCCCAACCCCATGGCCCGGAATACCCTGAAATACAAGACCATCGACCCGGTGCTGCGGGAGGAGAAGCGCCGGGAGTGGAACCAGCCCGTGATCTGGCCCGTGGTCCTGGTGGTCGTCATTATCCTGATCAGTCTCTTACCGGCGGTAATCACCTATCGCCGCCAGCAACAGGCGGCCGTGCAATGATCGCCTATATCATCCGCCGGATACTTTACGCCATCCCCATACTGATAGGCGTCAATGTAATCACCTTCACCCTGTTTTTCGTGGTGAACTCCCCCGACGACATGGCGCGCATGCACCTGGGCTATAAATACGTGACTCCCCAGGCCGTGCAGAACTGGAAGGAGGAGCATGGCTACGACAAGCCGCTGTTCTGGAACGGCAAGCAGAAGGGACTGGACAAGTTCACCGACACCATATTCTTCGACAATTCAGTCAAGCTGTTCGCCTTCGATTTCGGCCAGTCCGACAGCGGCAGGGACATCGGCTACGACATCCGCCAGCGCATGTGGCCCAGCCTGGCCATCGCCATACCCACTCTGCTGGTCGGCCTGCTGGTCAATATCACCTTCGCCCTGCTGGTGGCCTTTTTTCGGGGGACGTACATCGATGTCTGGGGGGTCATTCTGTGTGTGGTCATGATGTCCATCTCGGGTCTGTTTTACATCATCGGAGGCCAGTTCCTGATCAGCAAGCTGCTGCACCTGGTGCCCATTTCCGGTTATGACACCGGGTTTAACGCGATCAAGTTTCTGGCCCTGCCCGTCTTCGTCAGCATCATATCCGGCATCGGCAACGGCACCCGCTGGTACCGGACCATTTTTCTGGAAGAGAGCAACAAGGACTACGTGCGGACGGCCCGGGCCAAGGGGCTGAGCGAACGCCTGATCCATTACCGGCATATTCTCGGCAACGCCATGATCCCCATCCTCACCGGCGTCGTGGTGATACTCCCGCTGCTGTTTCTGGGCAGTCTGATCACGGAGTCCTTTTTCAGCATCCCCGGCCTGGGCAGCTACACCGTCGACGCCATCAACAGTCAGGATTTTGCCATTGTACGAACCATGGTGTTCCTGGGCTCCCTGCTGTTCTACATCCTGATCCTGGCGGCCGTCGGCTACGCCGTGTATGCCCACCGCCACGAACACCTGCTCGCTCCCTGGAAACAGGTGGTCCGGCGGCCGCTGGGCATGTCGGCCGCGGTGATCCTGGCGTTATACCTGATCATCGCCATTCTCGATTCCATCCATTTCTATCCCGCCTTGGACAAGCCCGGCAACAACGGGGAAAAACAGTACGCCACGGAGATCATCAGCCTGTTCGATCAACTGGTGGAGCCGCTGCGGACCCACCAGGAGAAGACCTACTCGGCCCCGTTCGCCACCCAACTGTACAGCAAGGAGACCGTGAAGCTGCCGGGCGGCGGCACGCTGCGCGAGTACCCCCGCCTGAAATACGGCGGCGCCCAGCTGGATGACCCCGCCACCGAGGAAACCGCCGACATCGTCCACCGCAGTCTCCTGGGTCTGGGCGAGGGACTGTTGGCGTGGGCTGTGGTTGTGACCGGCCTGATCGTACTTCTGGCGAGGCGGCGGAGACTATCCTTTCGAAGTTGCCTGGGGGATCTCCTGGCCGGGCGCACCGCCGTACCCTGGCGCAGCCTGCTTGCCACCGTGGGCGTGGTGCTGGTGCTGGTCTTCATCTGCATCCATCTGTGCACCGCCTACCACATCTTCGGCACCGACAAGGTGGGCGCCGACGTGTTTTACCAGGCCCTCAAGAGCATCCGGACGGGGGTGCTCATCGGTACACTCACCACCCTGGTGATGCTGCCCTTCGCCGTGGTGCTCGGTGTCATGGCGGGCTATTACCGCGGCTGGGTCGACGATGTCATACAATATATGTACACCACGCTCAGCTCCATACCGGCGGTGCTGCTCATCGCCGCAGCCGCCCTGATGCTGGAGGTGTACATGGCGGCGCACGCGAATTCCTTTAACAGCCTGGTTGTCCGCGCCGACCTGCGACTGCTGTTCCTGTGCATGATCCTGGGGATCACCAGCTGGACCAGCCTGTGCCGGCTGCTGCGCGGCGAGGCGCTGAAACTGAGGGAGGTGGATTTCGTGGAGGCGGCCCGCGGCTTCGGCGTTTCCAACCCGACCATCCTGGCCAGGCACTTGCTCCCCAACGTGATGCATATTGTCATGATCACCATCGTGCTGGATTTCAGCGGCCTGGTCCTGGCCGAAGCGGTGCTGTCTTATATCAATATCGGCGTCGACCCGACCATGGAAAGCTGGGGTAATATGATCAACAGCGCCCGTTTTGAAATGGCCAGGGACCCAATTGTCTGGTGGTCGCTGGCCTCGGCCTTCGTGTTCATGCTGGGCCTGGTGCTGTCGGCCAATCTGTTCGCCGACGCCGTTCGCGACGCCTTTGACCCGCGCATCCGCCGGGAGCAGGTATGACGGCGGGGCGTTTTCTTCGGTATCTGTTCCGGCGTCAAGGAGACAGGCTATGACTGCGTTGCTTGAACTCGACCGGCTGCAGACCTCCTTCGGCGAGGGGGAACAGGCATTTCGGGCGGTGGACGGGATCAGCTTCCGGCTGGAGCACGGCAGGACCCTGGTTCTGCTGGGGGAATCCGGCTGCGGCAAGTCCGTGACCGCCCTGTCCATCATGCGCCTCTTGCCTCCCGCGGGGAGGATCACCGGCGGCCGCGTCCTGCTCCGGAGCGAGAACCTGTTCGCCCTGCCGGAATACGCCATGCGCACGGTGCGGGGCGGACGCATCGCCATGATCTTCCAGGAGCCCCAGTCCTCGCTGAACCCGGTGCTGAGTGCCGGCCAGCAGATTGGGGAGACCCTGAAGCAGCACAAGGGCCTGAAGGGCAGGGCCCGGCGCGACCGCACCATAGAGCTCCTGGATGCCGTGGGCATCCCCGAGCCGGAGCGGCGCATCGACGAGTATCCCCACCAGTTCTCCGGCGGCATGAAGCAGCGCATCATGATCGCCATCGCCCTGGCGGCGGAGCCGGAACTGCTTATCGCCGACGAACCCACCACTGCCCTGGATGTTACCATCCAGGCCCAAGTGCTGCGGCTGCTCAGGGACCTGCAGCAAAAGACCGGCATGGGCATCCTGTTTATCACCCATGATCTGGGCGTCGCCTACGAGATGGGCGACGAGGTGGCCGTGATGTACCGGGGGCAGATCGTGGAGAATCGTCCCCGCGGTCCCTTCTTCCAAAAGCCGGAACATCCCTATTCACAGAAACTGTTTGACGCCCTGCCCAGCAAGGCAAAACGGGACCGGGAAGAGGCGGGGCGGCCGGCCGCGGAGGCCGTCGGCGGGTCGCTGCTCAAGGTCACCGATCTGAAGGTGCATTTCCCCATCCGGCGCGGCGTGTTCCGGCATACCGTAGGCTATGTCCGTGCCGTGGACGGCGTCTCCATCGAGATCCGGGAGGGACAGACGGTGGCTGTGGTGGGGGAATCCGGTTCTGGCAAAACCACCCTGGGCAAGGGGATCCTGCAGCTTTTGCGGCCCACGGGCGGCGGGGTGACCTTCAACGGCCTCGATCTGCTTGCGCTTTCCCCGCGCGAGCTGCGCCGGCAGCGGTCGGACATGCAAATCGTCTTCCAGGACCCGTATTCATCCATGAATCCCCGCATGATGGTCGCCGATATCATCATGGAGGGAATGCTGGCCCAGGGAAAAGGCCGCGACCGGGAGGATCGGCTGGGGCGCGTGGATACGCTCCTGGAGCAGGTCGGGCTGGAGCCGCAGCACAAATACCGCTATCCCCATGAGTTCTCCGGCGGCCAGCGGCAGCGCATCTGCATCGCCCGGGCGCTGGCCGTCGAGCCCCGGCTGGTGATCTGCGACGAGGCGACCTCTGCTCTCGACGTCTCGATCCAGGCGCAGATCCTGAACCTGCTGCGCGATC
>JARRRO010000138.1:0-7654 GCA_037380645.1 Gammaproteobacteria bacterium
CTGTTCCGGCGGCGCGGCGGCGCTGAAACTCGGGCGCATGCCCCTGGCGGTGTCGGCGGGCAGGGTGAACTGGGGGATGAGGAGCAGCTCGCCGTGGATATCGGTGAGACTGAGGTTCATTTTGCCGTCGCGGTCGGGAAAAACACGGTAGCCGAGCAGCCGTTGCAGGAGACGGTCGGCCTTGTTTTCATCATCGGACTTCTCCACGCCCACGAGGACGGCGAGGCCGGTGCCGATGGCGGCGATGGTCTGTTGCTCTGCCTCCACCCGGGCCCGGGTGACCCGCTGCAACAGGCCAATCATTCAGGCAGGGCAGGCTATATGATCTGCATGTAATCCAGGATATTGACGGCGAACAGAGCGATAGCCGCCGCCAGTACCGTCCATTCCATGTTGCGGCGGGCGAGGAAGCCGGTGAAGTGCAGGATCAGGATGATGATGGACAGGACGTAGACAATGTAGAAAATCATGCTGTTCTCCCCAAAGTGACTTGTTCTTCTGTCTATTCTTTAGTTTAAAGGAAGCCAAGTCGAAAGATGCGAGTTTTTTTCCTTATTGTGATATATAACCACTTGAATTCTAGGATATTCCGAATCACTTGTCACTGCCGGGACACGCCGTGTTCATCCGCAACCAGGAGAATATCCGCCGGCCGGCGGGCGAACAGGCCGTTGCTGACGACGCCGGTGATGTCGTTGAGCCTGCCTTCCAGTTCCACCGGATCCAGTATCTTAAGGTTATGCACGTCCAGGATGACGCCGCCGTTGTCGGTGACGAAATCTTTCCGCAACTCCGGCTGGCCGCCCAGTTTGACCAGCTGCCTGGCGACGTAGCTGCGGGCCATGGGGATGACCTCAACCGGCAGGGGGAAGCCACCCAGTACGTCCACCAGCTTGCTGTCGTCAACGATGCAGACGAACTGCCGGCTGACGGCTGCGGTGATCATTTCCCGCGTCAGCGCCCCGCCGCCGCCCTTGATGAGATGCAGGTGCCTGGTGGCCTCGTCCGCCACCGCACCCTCGATACGGTGTTTGACCTCCGCCAGGCTGTCGATGAAGAAGTTGACCGTGCTGCCGGTCCCTACCCCAACGATCATGTCGTCCTGGATGTAGTCCATAGCCGCTGCAGCCACGGCCTGTTTTTTCTCGTCCTGGTTCATCGAATCACCTTGAATTTTGGCCGGCGTCGTTCAGGTGGTATCTTACGTACATGTTTGACGAATATAAAGAATTGATCAACGAGGCGCAGCAACGCGTCTATGACGTCGCCCGCAGAACCTCTCTGGATCTGGCGGCGCAATTATCCGCCGCCTACGACAACCGGATCCGGCTGAAACGGGAGGACCAGCAGCCGGTGTTTTCCTACAAGTTGCGTGGTGCCTACAATCTCATCGCCAGCCTCGGTGAGGAGGAGAGACGGCGCGGCGTCATCGCCGCCTCCGCCGGCAACCACGCCCAGGGTGTCGCCCTGGCGGGGAGAGAACTGGGGATCCCGGCAACCATCGTCATGCCCAAGACCACCCCCGAGATCAAGGTCTCGGCGGTCAGGCGCCTCGGCGGCAATGTGATCCTGCACGGCAATAACTACGATGACGCCAAGGAACACGCCGACGAGATCGTCGCCCGGGAAGGCATGGTCTACATACCGCCCTACGATCATCCCCTGGTCATTGCCGGCCAGGCTACCATCGCCGTGGAGCTGCTGGAGCAGCACCCCTCCGTCCCGGACATGGTGTTCGTGCCGGTGGGCGGCGGCGGCCTGATCGCCGGCCTCGCTGTGCATCTGAAGTCGGTGCACCCGGAAATCAGGATCATCGGCGTGGAATCGGACGAGGCGCCGAGCATGTACGAGGCGCTGAAGCAAGGCCGTCGTGTGAAGCTGGATCACATCGGCATCTTCGTCGACGGTGCGGCCGTGCGCCAGGTGGGGGAGGAACCGTTCCGGCTGTGCCGGGAACTGGTGGACGACGTGGTGCTGGTGGACAACGACGAGATCTGCGCCGCCGTCAAGGAGATCTTCGAGGACACCCGTACCATCCCGGAACCGGCGGGCGCGCTGGCCCTGGCCGGACTCAAGCAGTACGTGGTGCGGCATGACCTGCACGGCAGGGAGTTGGTGGCCATCCTCAGCGGGGCCAACGTGAATTTCGATCGCCTGCGGCACATCGCCGAGCTGGCTGCCCTGGGAGAGCAGCGGGAGGCCCTGCTGTGCATCACCATCCCTGAACGGCCGGGCAGTTTCCGGGCGCTTTGCAGCGACCTGGGGGCGCGTCAGATCACGGAGTTCAACTACCGCTACGCCGATCACACCGAGGCCAGGGTGTTTGCAGGACTGCAGCTACGCCACGGAAACCCTCAGGGACAAGGGCTACGAAGTGGTGGACATGAGCCGCAACGAGGTGGCCAAGATGCACATCCGCCACATGGTCGGTGGCCACGCCTCGCAGGTGGAAAACGAACTGGTCTACCGGTTCGAGTTTCCCGAGCGCAGCGGGGCCCTGCTGCATTTTCTTACCCAGCTGAGCGACCGCTGGAATATCAGCCTGTTTCATTACCGCAACCATGGCGCCGCCTATGGCCGCGTGCTCATCGGCATTCCGGTTCCCGTCCCGGAACGGCCGGCCTTCCAGGCCTTCCTGGAGGACCTGCACATGCAATATGCCGAGGAGACGGAGAACCCGGCCTATAGGTTGTTTCTCGGCTGAACACGCCGAACAAATCGCCGAGGCATTTGCACAAATTCAGAATTGGTAAGGGGAGAGGTGTAAGGAGTGAGGTGAGATTACAGGGATTCTGAACTGTCTGCCGTTACCCCTCACTCCTCACTTGCCGGAACCATGGCTTATAATTACGGGTGGATCGTCATTCCAGGGACAGGATGTAGTCCCACTCCTTCTTGCTAACGGGCATGATGGACAGGCGGTTGCCCTTCTGCAGAAGCTTCATGCCCTGCAGCGGCTTCTTGCCCTTCAGTACGGCCAGGGGGATGACACGCTTAAGCCTGCGCTTGAATTTCACGTCCACCAGGTACCAGCGCGGGTTGTCCGGATCGCTCTTGGGGTCGTAGTGCTTGTCGTCGGGGTCGAAGGCGGTGGGGTCGGGATAGGGCTTTGAGGCAATCGTCATGATGCCGGCGATACCCGGTTCATCACAATTGGAGTGATAGAAGAAAGCCAGGTCGCCGACGGCCATCTCGTCACGCATCATGTTGCGGGCCTGGTAGTTGCGCACGCCGTCCCAGGGCTCGCTTTGGAGTGGGCGGTTTTTCAGGTCGTCGATGCTGAATTCGCCCGGCTCTGATTTCATCAGCCAGTATGCCATTAGGGGGATTCGTTATTCGTAATTCGTGAATCGTCTCCCGGGCTACGACCACCACATGACACGACTCATGAATCACGCAGAATAGGTGGGCATCAACCGCGGCGCCGTTATAGACTTTAAACTTGAACCGGTGGTTCAAGTGGGAACAGCGATCGGCGTATCAGGCTTCCCTGTAAAGGGCGTGCTCAACAACTCCGAAGTTTAGTTCCCTGGATGATGTAATTAGGCTCAAGTTACATCAGTCTGACCACGAACGCCGCAGAAGATACCCAAAACCGCATGTCCGGTGCGCCTCTGCAGCCAGCGTCCTCCTGTTTCGCCTCCGGGCGGACGTTTACATCTCCAATTGTCTGCCGTTGGTCAATGCCTCGTCAATCTTGTTTCTCAGGCGGCGGATAGCCGCGTCTATATTGCTGGTATAATCGTCGTTTTCCCGCCTGTACGCCAGCAGTTCATGGGCGATGTTCAGGGCCGCCATGACGGCCACGCGTTCCGACCCGATGACCTTGCCGCTGTTCTTGACCTCCTGCATCTTCATGTTGAGATAGGTGACGGCGTTATGCAGCTGTTCCCGTTCGTCGTCGCCGCACGAAATCAGGTATTCCTTGTCGAGAATCGTGACCTTGACGGGTTTGGTATCGCTCATGTACGCGTTTCCATCGCCCGCAGCCGGGAGATCATGGACTCGATGCGGGCCCGCGCCTGCTCGGTCTTTTCAATCAGCAACGCCCGTTCATTGACCAGGTTTTCCTGCTGGGAGCGCAGCGCCGTGTTTTCCGATTTCAGCTCATCCACCGTTCTGATGAGTTCATCAACGCGGGCCTCCAACGCCGTCAGATCCATGCTCTCGTTGTCATTGTCGCTCATAGTCTAACTGCCTGTATGGGTCGTTTAAAAAGGGTATCATGACGTCGCCAGACGCCAATATAGAGCCGTGCCAGATAGGGGTCAACAGGGCGTGGCACCGATTCGCCCCGGGCACTTGAATCGCGGTGTTGTTGCCCTGCAAAATGTCACTTTGGAATGAAGACCAAGCCTTTTAACATGCTGGAATACGATGATCTGAACAAGCTCCTACGGAACGCGAACGCGGAAACCTGCGCCGCCGAATGCCACGGCTTCCTGTGCGGGCAGATCTGCATCGCCGGTTTCGCCGATACCCGGCAGTGGCACGACTACCTGGCCGTGCGGGTCGACGACACGGCACCGGCCCGGGAATGCTTCGAGGGGATCCATTCCCTGATCGGTGAAATGCTGGTGCTGATTGCCTCGCCGGATTTTGATTTCCAGCTGCTGCTGCCCGATGACGCCGCTCCCCTGGTGGACCGGGTGGAGGCCCTTGGGGAGTGGTGCCACGGTTTCCTGAACGGCTTCGGCATGAGCCCCAACAACCGGACGGCGCTGATTAATGACGAGTGTGAGGAGCTGATCGAGGATTTCAGCAAGATCTGCCGGGTCGGCGTGCAGGAGGGGGGCAGCGGCGAGGAGGACGAACAGGCCCTGGTGGAGCTGGTGGAGTACGTCCGCCTGGGTGTCGTGTCGCTGTTTGAATCCCTGCAGCCCGCCGGCAGCGGTCCCGGAGTGCTGCATTGATGGACAAGCGTGAATTCCCCAGGCGCCGCAAGCGGTTGATGGACATGATGGGCGATGACAGCGTCGCCATCATCCCCACCGCGCCCGTCCGGATCCGCAATCGGGACGTGGAATATCCCTTCCGCCCCGACAGCGATTTCTATTACCTGACGGGTTTCGGGGAGCCCGAGGCGGTGCTGGTCCTGGTTCCCGACCGAGACGCCGGAGAATATATCCTGTTCTGCCGGGAAAGGGACGAGAAACTGGAGACCTGGCACGGTCTCCGCGCCGGCCTCGAGGGGGCCTGCGAGCTCTACGGCGCGGACGACGCCTTTCCCATCGAGGATCTGGATGACATCCTGCCGGGCCTGCTGGAAGACCGTGAGCGTATCTATTACACCATGGGCAACGACCCGACCTTCGATCAGCGCGTCCTCAGTTGGGTCAACCAGGTGCGCCAGGAGGTGCGGCGTGGAGTCAATGCCCCGGACGAGTTCATCTCCCTGACCCACCTGCTGCACGAGCTGCGGCTGTTCAAGAGCCGGGCGGAGATCAAGGCCATGCGCGCGGCGGCCGGGATCGCCGCCTCCGCCCACCGGCGCGCCATGGCCGTGTGCCGGCCGGGCATGACCGAGTATCAGATGGAAGCGGAGCTGGTGCATGAGTTCATGCGACTGGGCGCACGCAGTCCCGCCTATCCGCCCATCGTCGGCGCCGGCTCCAACAGCTGCATCCTCCACTACACCGAGAACGACGCCGAACTCAAAGAGGGCGACGTCCTGCTCATCGACGCCGGCGCCGAGTATGACGGCTATGCCAGCGACATTACCCGCACCCTGCCGGTGAGCGGCGAATACAGCCGGGAACAGCGTGCGGTGTACGACCTGGTGCTGGAGGCGCAACTGGCGGCCATCGAAAAGGTGAAGCCGGGCAATCACTGGAACGAACCCCATGAGGCGGCGGTCAAGGTGCTGACCGAGGGGCTGGTCTCCCTGGGCATCCTGCACGGGCGCACGCGCACCCTGATCAAGGACCACGCCTACAGCCGCTTCTACATGCACCGCACCGGCCACTGGCTGGGCATGGACGTGCACGACGTGGGAGACTACAAGCTGGAGGGCGAATGGCGGCAGCTGGAGCCGGGCATGGTCATGACCGTGGAGCCAGGTCTGTACCTGAAGGCGCGGCGGGGCCTGGCCAAGAAATGGTGGAACATCGGCGTTCGCATCGAGGACGACGTGCTGGTCACCAAGGGAGGGCGCGAGGTGCTGAGCAAGGATGCGCCCAAGACGGTTGCTGATGTCGAGGCGGCCATGGCCGTCGACGCGGCCGCCTGAACGGCGCCGGCCCCACAACAACGGCGGCCTGTGAGCCATGCAAGCGGACTATGACGTTGCGATTGTCGGCGGGGGGATGGTGGGAGCCAGTCTGGCCTGCGCCCTGGCCGGCTCTCCCCTGCGTACGGTCCTGATCGAGGCGGTGCCGTTTCGCTCCGACGCCCAGCCCAGCTACGACGAGCGCGGCCTGTCCCTGTCCCTGGCCACGCAGCGCATCCTGGAGTCGCTGGCGGTATGGCCCGCCCTGGCGCCGGCGGCGACGCCCATAGAACATATCCACGTCAGTGACCGCGGGCGCTTCGGTTTCGTCCGTCTGCACGCGGCGGACATGGGGATCCCCGCCCTGGGCCACGTGGCCCCGGCGCGGGAACTGGGCCGGGCCCTGCTGCAGGGGGTGGAAGCCGCGGCCAATGTGGAACTGCTGTGCCCCGCCGCGGTCGCCGCGGCCCGGCCCGGTTTGGACCGGGTCCGCCTGGAATTCCATGACGACATTCCCGATCTGGGCTGCCGGCTGCTGGTGGTGGCGGACGGCAGCCGCTCCGCCCTGCGCGAGTCCTTAGGGATGGCCGCTGCGGTCAAGGACTATGGCCAGACCGCCGTGGTGGCCGCCGTCTCGCCGGAACTCCCCCACCGCAACTGGGCCTTCGAACGGTTTACCGATACCGGGCCTTTGGCCTTGTTGCCCCTCAGGGAGAACCGCTGCGTCCTGGTGTATACCGTCCCCACCGGGGAGGAGCACGGCTTGCTGGCGGCGGGGGACGAGGAATTTCTGGGCCGGGCGCAGTCCCGCTTCGGCCGCCGCCTGGGCCGGTTTATCAAGGTGGGGGCGCGCCGCTCCTATCCCCTGGTCCGCATCACGGCCCGCCGCCAGGCGGGGGAGCGCGTTCTGTTGCTGGGCAACGCCGCCCACACCGTGCATCCCAACGGGGCCCAGGGATTCAACCTGGGCCTGCGCGATGCGGCCGCCCTGGCGGAGCACCTGACCGGCGAGGGCGTCACCGATCCGGGCGCGCGCACCCTGCTACAGGATTACTGCGATGCACGCCGGGCCGATCAAAACCGGGTGCTGCGTTTCACCGACGGCCTGACCCGGCTTTTCTACAATAACCGGCCGGCGCGCATCGCCGTGCGAGATGCGGGCATGCTGTTGCTGGATATCCTGCCGGGGCTGAAACAGGGATTCATGCGCCGCGCCATGGGGATCGGCGGCCGTCAGCCCCGCCTGGTCATGGGGGCGCCGCTACCGGGGGGGAGCCGTGGAGACTGACGTGCTCATCGCCGGCGGCGGCCTGGCCGGCAGCGTCCTGGCCGCCCTGTTGAGCCGGGCCGGGTTGCGGGTCCTGATCCTGGAACCGCGGCAGCCGCCCGGTGACGCCGAAGAGACCGGCACGGACCCCCGCGCCCTGGCCGTAACCCCTGCCTCCC
>JARRRO010000139.1:0-10858 GCA_037380645.1 Gammaproteobacteria bacterium
AGTCGTTGCTGACGTCGTAATGATGAGAGATGGTCTCCCGGGTGTTGCGATCGCGCCGGACGCCGCCGCCGGTAACCACACCGTGCCGACCACCCCTTTCCCGGGGCAGGGTCCAGGCCAGGCGCACCAGGTGCAGCCGTTCGGACAGAGACAGCTTGCGTTCCTGGAAATAATCCAGCAGTCCGAACAGGGATTCCAGATTGCCCTCCACCTCCACCTCGCCGGTGAGATGGGCCTCCGCCAGCTGCAGCAGGTCTCCGTGCAGAACCAGATCGCGCAGGGGCTGCGGTTGATTCAGGACCAGCGTGCAGGGGGCATTGTCAGTGCCGACGGCTAGGTCATCGTTCCACAGGCGGACGGCCACATTGCCGCGGTAATCGCTGAAAACCAGGCGCAAAATCTCCGCGGCCGTGCGGTGATGCTCCCGGGAGGCCGTCCGGGCGGACTCGTACCGAGCCTCGCTGCGATAGCTCCGGGACAGGTTGCTGCCGGGTGAATGGCTCATGTAAATATCTCCTTTTTAATGAACATTCAATATGTTACAAAGATTTAATCAAGTTATTTCTCACATTATTGTAAATCAATTCAAACGCCTGCAGCTAATCATTTACGCCGTGGCTGTGCAATCGTTTGTATCTATAACACCCATGTATTTTGTTAATCAACCGCCATAACCCCGGGACTTCATAACGCGACCTTGCGCAGGCGCAGGGCGTTACTCACCACCGACAGCGAACTGAAGCTCATGGCCGCGGCGGCGATCATGGGCGAGAGCAGCAGGCCGAAGAAGGGATACAGCACGCCGGCAGCCACGGGCACGCCCAGGGAGTTGTAGACAAAGGCGAAAAACAGGTTCTGGCGGATGTTGCGCATGGTGGCATGGCTCAAGCGGCGGGCCCGGGCGATGCCCCGCAGGTCCCCCTTGACCAGGGTCACCCCGGCGCTTTCCATGGCCACGTCCGTGCCGGTGCCCATGGCGATGCCCACCTCGGCCCGGGCCAGGGCCGGGGCATCGTTGATGCCGTCGCCGGCCATGCCCACCTTGCGGCCCTGGGCCTGCAGCTTTTTCACGATCTCCGCCTTCTCTTCCGGCAGGACCTCGGCAAAGACCTCATCGATATGAAGATTGCGGGCCACGGCATCGGCCGTGGTGCGGTTGTCCCCGGTGAGCATGACGATGCGGATGCCTTCCTTGTGCAGGGCGGCAATAGCCTCCGGGGTGGTGGGCTTGATGGGATCGGCGACACTGATCACTCCGGCCGCCTTGCCGTCTACGGCCACGAACATGGCCGTCTGTCCCTCGCAACACAGGGACTCCGCTTTATCCTTCAGCGCGCCGGCGTCGATTTGCAGCTGCTCCAGCAGGGCGAGGTTGCCCACGGCCACGTCACGGCCGGCTACCCTGCCGGTCACGCCCTTGCCGGTCACTGACTGGAAATCGTCCACCTGCTGCAGTTCCAGACCGCGTTCCTCGGCGCCGGCCACGATGGCCGCCCCCAGGGGATGCTCGCTGTGCCGTTCCAGGCTTGCCCCCAGTTGCAGTACCGTTTCTTTATCGAAGCCGTCCGCCACGGCAATCTCCGAGAGGCGCGGCTTGCCCTCGGTCAGGGTGCCGGTCTTGTCCACGACGATGGTATCGATGCGTTCCAGTATCTCCAGGGCTTCGGCGTTCTTGATGAGCACGCCGTTACCGGCGCCGCGGCCGGTGCCCACCATGATGGACATGGGCGTGGCCAGGCCCAGGGCGCAGGGGCAGGCGACGATGAGGACCGCCACGGCGTTGACCACGGCGTGGGCCAGCCGGGGTTCCGGCCCGGCCAGCCCCCAGGCAAAGAAGGTCACCACCGCCACCGCCACCACGGTGGGGACGAACCAGCCGGCCACCACGTCCGCCAGCTTCTGGATGGGGGCGCGGCTGCGCTGGGCCTCTGCCACCATCTGCACGATCTGCGCCAGCAGGGTGTCCGAGCCCACCCGCTCGGCCCGCATCACCAGGCCACCGGTACTGTTGACCGTGGCGCCGATGACCTTGTCTCCTTCACGCTTGGTCACCGGCACCGGTTCCCCGGTGACCATGGACTCGTCCACGGCGCTGCTGCCCTCGACGACTGTCCCGTCCACCGGGATCTTCTCCCCGGGGCGGACCCGCAACCGATCCCCGATCTGTACCTGATCCAGGGGGATGTCCTCTTCCTTGCCGCCGTCGCGCAGGATGCGCGCCGTCTTGGGCGCCAGCCCCAGCAGCATCTTGATGGCCTGATTGGTGCGGCTGCGGGCGCGGATCTCCAGGACCTGGCCCAGGAGGACCAGGGTAGTGATCACCGCCGCGGCCTCGAAATACACCGGCACCAGGCCGGTTGCCGTCCGCACCGATGGCGGGAAGATCTCCGGGGCCAGTATGGCCACCACGCTGTAGCTCCAGGACACCGCCACGCCCAGGCCGATGAGGGTGAACATGTTGAGATGGCGGGTCACCAGGGAGGTCCAGGCACGGACGAAGAACGGCCAGCCGGCCCACAGCACCACCGGGGTGGCCAGGAGGAATTCCAGCCACTGCCGGTATTGGGGCCGGATGAGGGCAGCGAAGGTATCCGGCCAGAAGTCCGCCCCCATGGCGATGAGCAGGACCGGCACGGCCAGGACCAGGCTGGCCCAGAAGCGCCGGCTCATGTCCTTAAGTTCGGTATCGTCCTCCTCGGCCTCCACGGTGCGCGGCTCCAGGGCCATGCCGCACTTGGGACAACTGCCCGGATGATCCTGCACCACCTCCGGGTGCATGGGGCAGGTGTATTCCGTCCTGGTGGCGGGCTGCTGCGGCAGTTCGGGCTGCAGGGCCATGCCGCAGTGGGGACAGCTGCCGGGACCGGCCTGGCGCACCCCGGGGCACATGGGACAGATGTAGTCGCCCCCTCCCCCGGCATGGCCATGTTCCTGCGGCGCGTGGTGATGTTCGTGTTGGTGTTCGTGCTGGTTATAATGCTGGCAGTGTTCGCTCATTAATCCTCTCTAACCTTTAAGTAAATGGTGACGGCCTTCTTCTCCTGCACGATCCCTTGCTCATCCTAGCGCCGCATCCCTGAGCGGCTTTGATCCCGATCAATTAGCCATGGATACACGAACTCAGGACGCATCACCGTCAATGTGTATGACGCCGTGCATCCCCGCCTGGTAGTGCCCGGGGACATGGCAGGCGAACTGGATCCTTTTCCTTTCGCTGGAGAATGTCCAGGTAATCGTCCGGGTTTGCCCGGGGGGGACCGTGATGCCGTTGGTATCGCTTTTCATGTCTTTCGCCATTTCCGCCGGCGACATGTTGCGCATCTCCTTGTCATGAGCCATTTGCACGGACTTCGGCCCCAGCACCAGTTCGTGCCGGAGCCTGCTTTCGTTGGTCACGACGAACTTGACGGTTTCCCCGCGCTTGACGGTCACGGAATCCGGCTGATAACCGAAGTCAAATGCCGTGATCCTGATGACGCGGTCAGCTTTGCCCGGTTCCCCGCGCGAGCCGAAACCGGCACCCATTTCCTCGTTTTCCATTTGGTGCTTGTCGCGTGCATCGGCATGATCCACGGCATGTACATGGCTGGCGCGGCTGATGCCCGGCAAGGCGATCAGACATACCCAGAGGACAGCTGTAAGTCGGGCTCTGTAACTCCGCTCCGGCCGCGCGCGCCATGTTGGCGGTATCACCCCAGGCCTTCTTCCAGGAGACGCCGATATAGGGCGAGAACTCGCGCCTTATCTCGTAGCGCAGGCGCAGGCCCAGTTCACTGTGGTTGATGCCGCTGCCCAAACCGAGTTCCGGAATGGCTTGCGCCGCGGCGTTGATCTCCGCCCGTGGCTGCAGAATCAGACGCTGGGTCAGCAGTAACTCGTATTCCACCTCCAGACGGAAGGTGGCGTCACCCTTGTTGCTGAGAAATGCCGCCGCGTCCACCTCGAACCACTGGGGCGCCAAGCCCTGCACGCCGATGACGGCGTGGGCGCGCTCCGGATTCGGCCGGATGTCGTAGCGTGCTCCCGCCTGGAAGTCCCAGAAGGGCGAGATGGTGCGGCTGTACAGGGCCTGGATCTCCGCGTCCTCCGGGGATTTCCCCTGTACGCCCTCCCCCTCGGTCTTGAACCAGAATTTGTTGTAGTCACCGCCGATCCAGCCCTGGGCGTCCCAGGCATTGATATTGTCCGCGCCGCCGAATCCCGCCTCCAGGCGATCGATAAGGAGAAAGTGATAGATTTCGGAATCGCCCACCGGCGCCGGCCAAGCCGGCGGCGATCGGTCTCAAAGGCTTCATCACGACACCTCCACGACGCGGAACATGCCCAGCTTCATGTGATAAAGGAGATGGCAATGGAAGGCCCAGCGGCCGGGCTCGTCCGCCGTGATCAGCAGGGACACCCGCTCCGCCGGCTTGACGCTGATGGTGTGCTTGCGCGGAAGGTGTTCCCCCTGGCCGTTCTCCAGTTCCATGAACATGCCGTGCAGGTGTATGGGGTGTTCCATCATGGTGTCGTTGACCAGAACCAGGCGGATGCGCTCGCCATAGGGGAAATGCACGGGCGCCTTCACCTCGGAGAACTTCTTCCCGTCGAAGGACCACATGTAGCGTTCCATGTTGCCGGTCAGGTGCAACTCGATGGTGCGGGACGGCTCGCGCCGGTCGCGCACGGGAGCTACGCCGCGCAGCTGGGCGTAGGTGAGCACGCGGTGTCCCACGTTTGCCAGGCCGGTGCCGGGCTCGCCCAGGCGGTTGCGCTCCACCTCGGCGATACCGATATTGCCCGGGCCATGATCACCCGGCCCGTGCCGGGCCACCACCGGGCCGGCGGCCGTCATGGCCATGCCGGTGATGGTCTCCTCCGCGGTGTCCATGGCATGCATGCCATGGTCGTGTCCGGTCATGGACGGCTGTTTGGCCTGCATCCCCTGCATGGGCATTGGATTCGGCCATGATGGTGTAAGCCTCGCTGTCCGGCGGCCGGACGATAACATCGAAGGTCTCGGCCACGCCGATCTGGAACTCGTCGGTTTCCACCGGCTCGACATTCTGGCCGTCCGCCTGCACCACGGTCATGGGCAGGCCGGGGATGCGCACATTGAAATAGGTCATGGCCGAGCCGTTGATGAAGCGCAGGCGCACGCGCTCGCCGGGATGGAACAGGCCGGTCCAGTTGTCGGCCGCGTCCAGGCCGTTCATAAGATAATGGTAGGTGAAGCCGGTGACGTCGGCGATATCGGTGGGCGACATGCGCATGTTGCCCCAGGCCAGCCTGTCCCGAAGCGTCGCGCCCAGGCCATTGCGATTCACGTCCTCGAAGAAATCCACCACCGTGCGCCGGTGGTAGTTGTAGTAATCGGACATCTTCTTCAGCTTTGCCAGCACGGTATGGGGATCCTCGAAGGTCCAGTCGGAGAGCATGACCACGTAATCCCGGTCATAGACGAACGGTTCTTCTTCCTGCGGATGTATGATCAGGGGGCCGTACACGCCGGTCTGTTCTTGCAGGCCGGAATGGCTGTGGTACCACCCGGAAGTGCGCCTCGAAGGTCGCGCCGGGCGCAATCCCGGGAAAGACCACGCCGGGCACGCCGTCCATGGGGAACGGCACCAGTACGCCGTGCCAGTGTATGGAGGAGTCCTCGTCCAGGTGGTTGGTCACCCGCAGCAGCGCCTCCTCGCCCTCGTAAAGCTCGACCAGCGGTCCGGGAACGGAGTGGTTGATGGTGGTGGCGGCGGCGCTGGCGCCCGCGATACCCACGTTCTCACGGCGGATGGCCAGGTCCATGGTGACGGGTCCTGACCCTCGCCGCCGGGTAACGGCGGCATTGGCCAGCGGGCGGGCACAGGCGGGCAGGAATGCCTGGCCGCCGGCCAGCAGGCCGCCCGCCGCCATCAGCCGCAGCATTTTGCGGCGGGATAACGACATGAAATCATCTTGCATGAATGCTTCTCTAGGTAACTAAAAATGTTCGATTCTCAAATGGGTAAAGACGATAAACACCGATTGGGCGAATTTCACATCCGGAAACAGGACAGCCGCCGGACATATCAGCCGGCAATCATCCGCCCTTGCGGTAAGAGAAACGCTGGAGGTCTACTTGAGCTGGACGCAATTCAGGACCAAAGGATGAAGAATGGCCCTGGAAGGAAGAGTAAGAGCTTGGGGGGTAATATTGTTATCAGGAACGGCGTTGAGGTAATGATTAGATGCGAAGCGCAATGCCGGTGATTCCGGCGGGTACGGAGTCAGCAGTTGTTTGGATACCGCTGCCTCAGTCCGGATATAAACCGAGGTACAGTTCCCATGGCATTCATGGCCGGGTATCCCCGGATGAAGGCTGACCTGGTACGCCCGGTTGTTGGATGGAATCGGTGATGTTCCAGCCGGCATAGCGCCGGCGGCACAATCCTGGCAGAACAGCGTCAACCAAAATGTCAGGAACACCCCGGACAGACTCGCCCAGAAACGCTGTTTTTCCGTAATCAGGGTCATGAAATGTAATTCCGTGCCGATCGACGCTGGCTGAATGGCGAGGATCTTCCGTTCGTCACGAACTAAAGTCAAGCCATCAAGCCGAAAGCCGGGGAGGAGCCGGCGCGTCATCCGAGGGATACGGCTTGCACCGGAAACCGGATATTCAGGCGCCGAATGGCCGAATTTCAGGTGATTCCATGGACGTTATGTTGATGAAGATCAAAAAATCCTCCCCCCTGAGAAGTATCCATAAAATATATAAAATGCCATCCCTGTTCAGGTACAGAAAAATGATGAACCTGCCAAAACACATCCTGATATTCACGGCGATTGCCGCCCAGTTGTTTCTCACAGCCTGCAGCGGAGGCGCCCCTGACGCGTCCCAAGTCAGCCTGACTTCCGGCGATGATAACACCATGGTGGTTTATCACGATCCCTCCTGCGGTTGCTGTACCAAATGGATCGAAATTATGGAAAAGAGCGGCTATAAAGTCCGGGATGTACGCACCACAAACCTGGATATGGTCAAGCAAAGGCTTGGTGTGTCGAATCACCTGATGTCCTGTCATACAGCGGTGATTGCAGGCTATGTCATCGAGGGTCACGTACCGGCCGCGGATATTAAACGTTTGCTCGAACAGCGTCCCCACATACGAGGGCTGAGCGTTCCCGGCATGCCGGTAGGCTCGCCGGGCATGGAATACCAGGGACGCCGGCAGGCCTACGATGTCCTGATGTTCAACGACTCCGGCGACACCGGGGTATTCAGCCATTACCCGGGGCGGCTTTAGTACAGCGATTCCACGCCTCTACCATGGCCTGCATAGCGGCTCAGACTGGCTGATCACCGCCATCACGCCGGGCCCGAGGCCAGGCGGTGGGCGGCGCGGGTGGTCTCGGGCAGCTTGTATTTGCCGGTGCAGGCCATGACCACGGCCACGGCGGTGTCCAGATCGATGCGGTGGCCGATGGAAACATAGATCGGCTTCACCCCTTCCCGGGTGCGCAGCACCGCTCCTATGACCTCTTCCCCGTCCCGCAGCGGGGTCCAGGCGCCACGCTTCGCCGGCACCTCGCCGTGGCGGCCGATGAGCCGGGACTTGCCCACGCCTATGGCCGGCAGTCCGGTCAGGAGGCCCAGGTGCGAGGCGATGCCCAGACGGCGCGGGTGGGCGATGCCCTGGCCGTCACACAGGAGAATGTCCGGCTGACTTTGCAGGCGCGCCAGGGCCTTGAGCACCGCGGGCAGTTCCCGGAAGGACAACAGGCCCGGGACGTAGGGAAACCGGGTGGGCAGCCGGGCGATGCCGCAATCCACCTGCTTTAAGGTTGCGTAATCCAGCACGGCGACGGCGGCCCGGGTGGTGCGGCCATTGTCTTCGAAGCCCACGTCCACCCCGGCCGCCGTGCGCAGGGGCTTTGGATCGAAATCCAGACGGCGAATGACGTGGCGGCACAGATCCCGCTGGATGGCGATAGCCTCTTTGGGCGTTACCTCCCAGGAATGGGCGTAATGCGTATCCATCAGTCCACGGACAGGGCCAGAACGCGGCTGATCTGGCACAGCGGCCGGCCGCTCTCCTCGCCCCAGCGGTTGAACGCCTCCTGCACGGCCTGCCTGGCTTTGATGGATCTGGGTTCGCCCTGATAAGCCTCCCAGCGGTTCAGGGCCGTGACCACGTCGCGAGTCAGTACAAATGTATCCTTGCCCGCCATGCGCAGGAAATAGGGACCCGAGTTGCCGCCCAGCTGGGCAAAGCGCGTGTGCAGGTCCCGCCACAGGCCGACGATATCCGTCACCGGCCAGGCGGCGAGATAGCGGCCGAAGCCGCCGTGCTCCTCCCGCAGATCAAACATGGCCCCGGCGTTATGCCGCACCGCCTGCAGCTTGCGCCAGTGCCGGATGAGGCGCCGATCCCGGAGCATGGCGTCCAGATCGTCGTCGCTGAGCATGCGCACCCTTTCTACGTCAAAGCCGTGAAACACCTCTTCAAAGGCCGGCCAGCGTTCGTCCACCATGCGGTGCCGCAGCCCCGCCCGGAAGATGCGCCGCGACATCAGGGACAGGTAGCGTGCATCGTCCATACCGGTGAGTTCTGACCCGCCGTTGGGACGGGGCAGCCGTTCCAGCACTTCGTTCTCGCCGTGCCGGAGGCAGGCCTCTTCATAGATGAATGCAAATGTCTTCATGCTGACAGGGACGGGATTTTTCCCGGACGGAGAAACCGTTATGATAACCACCTTGTCAATGCCGGGTATAAGACCATGCAACGATTACAGTCCTGCATACGCAACATCCCCGACTTTCCCAAGCCGGGCATCCAGTTCAAGGATATCACACCGCTGGTGCGGGACCCGGCCATGCTGCGCCTGTGCGTGCACCAGCTGATCGAGCCCTTTCTGGGGGAGCCGCTCACCGCCGTGGTCGGCATGGAGGCGCGGGGCTTTATCTTCGGCAGCCTGGCCGCCTGGGACCTTGGCATCGGCTTCGTGCCGCTGCGCAAGCCCGGCAAGCTCCCCTACGACGTGCAGGCCATCAATTACGATCTGGAATACGGCTCCGCGGGGCTGGAGGTGCATATCGACGCTCTTCAGGCGGGCGAGCGGGTGCTTCTGATCGATGATCTGCTGGCCACCGGGGGCACCGCGAAGGCGAGCTGCGACCTCATTAATCAGCTGGGGGCGGAGATCGCCGGCTGCGCCTTCGTCATCGAACTGGACGCCCTCAAAGGCAGGGATAAACTCGACGGCTATTCCGTCCATTCACTGATCCATTACTGATACACCACCGGGCGACGGACGCTACATGCAAACTGGCAGCCATCCACTGCAGGTTGTCATACCGCCTGCATACCTGCTGATCAGCCTGCTGCTGATGCTGATACTGCATTATCAGCTGCCGCTGCTGCGTCTGATCCCGGTTCCCTACAACTATACCGGCGTCTCCCTGATCGTCGTAGGGTTGTCCCTGGCCGTGCTCGGCGCCGGCATGTTCCGGCGCGCAGACACGCCGGTGCGGCCGTTTCAGAAATCCACCACCCTGGTGGTGCACGGGCTGTTCCGGTATTCCCGCAATCCCATGTACCTGGGCCTGCTGCTGATCCTGCTGGGCACGGCCGTATTGCTGGGCAGCCTCTCCCCGTTCCTGGTGATCCCGGTGTTCTTTGTCATCATCCAGGAGGGCTATGTCAAACACGAGGAACAGTTTCTGGAAGAACTGTTCGGCGAGGCCTACCGCCGTTACAAGCAGCGTGTGCGGCGCTGGCTCTGATCACCCCTCACTCCTTACTCTTCAACCCGCGATATTCACCTTTTTCAAAGCGGTTAAAAAAATCCCGTACCTCCGAGAGATTTTGCGTAAGCGGCATGTCCGGCAGGCTCTTGAGGAAGATGCTGCCATAGGAACGCGTCTTCAGGCGCGGGTCGCAAATCATCATCACCCCGTAGTCCGCGCTGTCGCGGATGAGCCGCCCCACCCCCTGTTTCAGGGTGATCACCGCCGCCGGCACCTGGTAGTCCACGAACGGTCTCCCGCCCCGCTCCTCCAGCTTTTTCAGCCGCGCCTGCAGCACCGGGTCGTCGGGGGAGGCGAAGGGCAGCTTGTCGATGATGACGCAGGACAGGGCCTGTCCCTTGACATCCACCCCTTCCCAGAAACTCTGGGTCCCCAGCAGCACGGCATTCGGGGTGCGGCGGAAGGCGTCCAGCAGTTCCGTGCGCGGCGCCTCTCCCTGGACCAGCACCGGAAAATCGATGCGGGAACGGACCAGCTCCGCGGCGACTCCCAGGGCCCGGTGGCTGGTAAACAGCAGGAAGGCGCGGCCGCGGGCCAGTTCCAGCACCGGCAGGGCTGCCTCCACCACCGCCTTTGTATAGCCCTCGGCGCGGGGATCAGGCAACCCCTGGGGAAGGTACAGCAGCGCCTGGCGGCTGAAGTCGAAGGGGCTGGACCAGTACTGGCACTCCGCCTGTTCCAGTCCCAGTTGGTGCACGAAGTGATCAAAACGGCTGTTCACCGTGAGGGTGGCCGACGTGAAGATGCACTGGCAGTCGTATTCCCTGAGCCGCGCCTGAAAGGTATCGGCGATGTCCAGCGGCGTGCTGTGCAGCAGAAAGCCGCCGCCCCGGGACTCCAGCCACTGGACCTCCTCCTCCGCTGCCGCCGGTTCAAGGAAGGCGTCGAGGTGATCCATGAGGGCATCCAGCCGTTTCAGGCAGTGATCCAGTTGCCTGCCGCGGTTGGCGAATTCCTCCAGCGCCTGGTGCACATCGTGACTGCGACCCATCAGTGACTGCAACTCCTCCTGTACCGGGCCGGCTTCCCGCACCCGGTGCCAGGCACTGCGCCGCTCCTCACGTCCGAAGGCCAGGCGCAGGCGGC
>JARRRO010000140.1:0-5328 GCA_037380645.1 Gammaproteobacteria bacterium
GTTCTCTGCAGCAAGTGCTACACAAAAGCCATGGTTTATCTGGACGGCTGTCTGACCTGCCTGAATTGCGGCGAGTCAAAATGCGGTTAATGAATTAATTTTCAAGGGTGCAAATGACGGATAATACATGTCAGGAAGATCTGCAGGATTTGCAGGGAATCTTCAACAGGTATGACAGGGATAAAAACGGAACTATTGATTGGGATGAGTTCTGTCTCCTGGTGGATGAACTGATCGGCGACATGCCTCTGGACGAGAAGTCCCTGGCCTTTCATTTGGTCGACAGAAACCACACGGGCATGATCACTTTTCAGGAGTTTGTCGACTGGTGGCGCGGGCACGATTAGTACTGCCGGCCATCCACAAGGATCAGGTCCGTCGTTTTTCGATCGGCACATACCCCCTTTCCGGATGACCGGTATAGATCTGGCGCGGCCTCCCGATGCGGCGTTTCGGATCCTCCATCATTTCCTTCCACTGGGCGATCCAGCCGGGAAGACGGCCGATGGCGAACATCACCGGAAACATGTCTATGGGGATCTCCATGGCTTTGTAGAGGATGCCGCTGTAGAAATCCACGTTGGGATACAGCTTGCGTTCGACGAAGTAGGGATCGGAAAGAGCGGTTTCCTCCAGCTCCCTGGCCAGGTCCAGCAGGGGATCGTCGATGTTCCATTTCTTTAACAGCATACCGGCCATCTCCTTGAGTATCTTCGCCCTGGGATCGTAGTTCTTGTAGACGCGGTGGCCGAAGCCCATCAGCCTGATGCTGGTTTTCCTGTCCTTCACCTGGGCGATGTAATCGGCGCATTTCGTGCCGCTGTCGTGGAGTTGCTGGAGCATCTCGATGACAGCTTGGTTGGCACCGCCGTGGAGCGGTCCCCAAAGAGCGCAGATGCCGGCGCTGATGGAGGCAAACAGGTTCGCCTGGCTGGAACCGACCAGACGCACGGTGGACGCGGAACAGTTTTGTTCGTGATCCGCGTGTAGAATGAGCAGGACGTTGAGAGCCCTTACCATGTCCGGGTCCACCTCGTAGGGCTCGGAGGGAACCGCGAACATCATCTGCAGGAAGTTAGCGCAGTAGGAGAGATGGTTTTGCGGATACATCATCGGCTTGCCGATGCTTTTCTTGTAGCTGAAGGCGGCAATGGTGCGCAGCTTGGAAAGCAGGCGGGTCGCCTGGGCATCCATGTTTTCGAAGACGTCCAGCGATTCAGGGTAATAAGCAGACAGGGAACAGACCATGGATGACAGGATCGCCATCGGGTGGGCCGTCGCCGGAAATCCATCGAAGAAATGCTTCATGTCTTCGTGGATCATGCTGTGGTTGGACAACAGCCGGGAGAAATTGTCCAGCTGCTGTTTGTTCGGCAACTCCCCGTAAATCAGGAGATAGCTGGTCTCGACGAACGTGGATTTCTCCGCCAGCTGCTCGAGGGGAATGCCGCGATATCGCAGTATGCCTCGTTCACCGTCCAGGTAGGTGATGGAGCTGGTGGTCGCGCCGGTATTGACAAAGCCGCTGTCCAGGGTGATATATCCGGTCTGCGCGCGCAACTCCGAGATATCTATCGCCTTTTCATTCTCGGTGCCCGTGACAACCGGAAACTCGCAGTTCCTGCCTTCTATCTCCAGTTTTACATGCTCATTCATGACTCCACCTCGCACTGTTCGGACTCGGGCACCAGGGTCGCATTCCGAAGCCTTCCGATGGTCCGGTTCTGAACCGTTTGATTCCTTTTTTCATAGTGACAGGTGCGGCCGCGGTTCGTTCAGCCGGGCAATATCCTGCATGGCCGGAAAATTGTGTCGTGAACAGCACGGAATGCGCAGTACGTGTATTGAAGGGCCATGCAATCAATCGCGTCGGCCGGTAGACACTCCATATTTTAGCACATACCATCTCCGGTGATCCTTGAGTCCCGGAAACGGGGTCACCATGTCCACAAGGTTATGCTAATCTTGTCCCGCCTTAGCCGTAACCACAGGAAACAGAATCAATGACAACAGAAGTTTCCGCGGAAAACTCGCTGACTTTTCTCGGAGCGGCCCGCGAGGTGACGGGATCCTGCCATCTGCTTCAGTCGGGAGGCGTGCAGATACTACTGGATTGTGGCATGCATCAGGGAGGGGATACCGTCAAGCGCCTGGCCAGGGAAAAATTCCCGTTCAGGCCCGCCGCTATAGATGCCGTCGTCCTTTCCCATGCCCACCTCGATCATTCCGGGCTTCTGCCTATGCTGGTACAGCGGGGATTCAGCGGCAGGATCTATTGTACTCCGGGCACCATCAGTCTCCTCGAGATACTGCTCCGGGATTCCTACCATCTCTATATCAAGGATCTCGAATACGAAAACAAACGCCATGACCGGGCCGGACACAAGCGACATGACGAGGCGAAGTATACAGAGGAAGACGTGGACAGAGTCATGGAGCTGTGTTTCCCGCTTGAGTACGGAAGCGAGTTTTATATCGCAGACCATATACGTCGTCAGCTGCACGATGCGGGACACATCCTCGGCGCCTCCATCGTGGAACTCCTGATAAAATCCCGGGAAGGGGACAAGACGCTGGTGTTCTCCGGGGACCTGGGCAATCCGGAGACGTCGCTGATGCCTGCCCCGGAGTCGCTTTCCCGGGCCGACATCGTCCTCATGGAAAGCACCTACGGCGACAGGGATCACCGCAGCATGAGGTCCACCCTGGCTGAATTCGCTTCCGTGCTGGAGGATGCGGCGGCCGGCGGAGGCAATATCCTGATTCCGTCCTTTGCCGTGGGCCGGGCCCAGGAACTGCTGTTTCAGCTGGGAAAACTGTATCACCAGGGCCGGCTGGAGGGCTGGACGGTATTCCTGGACAGCCCCATGGCCAGTGCGGTGACCGGACTGTATAACCATTACCGGAATATTCTGGATCCGGCCGACGTGGCATTAATGGAACGCAACGGTAGCTGTGACCTGACTCACTTCCTGCCCGTGCTCAACATCACCGATGACGTGGAATCCTCCCGCGCCATTAACACCGTGGAACACGGCGCCATCATCATTGCCGGCAGCGGCATGTGCACGGGCGGGCGCATCCGTCACCATTTCAAGCATCGTCTCTGGAAATCCAGCACCCATGTTCTTATAGTAGGCTATCAGGCAAACGGCACCCTGGGGCGTCTCCTGGTCGACGGTGTCGATCGGATCAAGCTGTTCGGGCAGAACATCGCCGTCAAGGCTCACATCCACACCCTGGGCGGATTCTCGGCGCATGCCGGCCAGGGTGAACTACTGGCCTGGGCGGGGGCGTTTGAGACCAGCCCCGCGTTTTATCTGGTGCACGGCGAGCCGGCCGCTATGGAAACCCTGAAGTCAAAGATGCGTGATGAGCAGGGTATCGATGCGGACATGCCGGAACAAGGGGAGAGCATCGAGTTCTGATGCGTCTTGCCGTGTTGTGGGAATGCTGGAGAGAGTATGCCATCCGATAATGCCAATCAGAGCATCAACTGGCAGATACACCGCCGCCTGACGTTCCTGCTGAAGGCGACTATGCTGGCGGGTGCAGTGCTCCTGTTCTGGCAGGAACGCTATCAGGCCGTGGTGGAAACCCTCGGCATAATTTTCATCACCTTCCTGCCCGTGATCCTGGGGCACCGATTCCGGGTAAAGATCCCCCCTGAGTTCGAATGTCTTGCAGTGGTGCTGATTTTTGCCTCATTATTTCTGGGAGAGGTCCAGGGATATTACGTCCGCTTCTGGTGGTGGGACGTGATCCTGCACACCGGATCCGGTTTTCTCCTCGGCGTGCTGGGTTTCCTCCTGGTTTACGTAATCAACGAGAAAGATGAGATCGAACTGGATCTGAAGCCGCAGTTCGTTTCTTTATTCGCATTCATGTTCGCCATGGGCATGGCCGCCATATGGGAAATCTTTGAATTCGCCATGGATCAGATCTTCGGAATGAATATGCAGAAAACCGGCATTGTGGATACCATGTGGGATCTTATCGTCGACGGCGTCGGCGCACTTGTAATTTCCATCATGGGCTGGGGCTATCTGAGAAGAAAAGGTAACGATTCCTTTCTGGAAAAATGGATAGATGATTTTATAGAAAGAAACCCAAGGCTGTTTCCCAACGAGGAAAACAGGTCCTGAGCATCTTGCATAGCATATATTTCGGATTATGAATGATTCCACCGTTGAGCCGGCGCCCTCCATAAAGGTTCTTACCTACAATATTCACAAGGGCTTTACCGCGGGGAATCTGCGTTTCGTGCTGCATCAGATCCGCGAGCAGCTACGCGCGGCGAATGTCGATGTGGTGTTCCTCCAGGAGATACAGGGGGAGCACAAAGGGAAAAGCAAGAGGATCGACAACTGGCCAGAGACTCCCCAATTCGAGTTTCTGGCGGACGAGCTGTGGCCCCACCATGCCTACGGTAAGAACGCCATTTACCAGAAGGGACATCACGGCAACGCCATTCTGAGCAAGTATCCCTTTGTTAAGTGGGAGAACCTGAACGTCTCTGCAATGCGGCGCGCGAGCAGAAGCATTCTACACGGAATAATAGACGTGCCGAATCTGGACAAAAGGCTGCATGTCGTCTGCATTCATCTGGACCTCCTGTCCCGGGAAAGACTGCGTCAACTGGAGATCCTGATTACGCGAATCAGGGAGCACATCCCCCTGGATGAGCCCCTGATCCTGGCGGGCGATTTCAATGACTGGGGAGACAAGGTCGATCGCAAACTGGCTTCGGATCTGAGGTTGAACGAGGTATTCAAATATTTTTACGGTGATCATGCCAAGACCTATCCTTCCTGGTTTCCCATGATGCCGGTTGACCGGATTTATTACCGCGGGGTCAGGCCCATGGAAAGCTCGTGTTTCAACGGCCCCCCCTGGCACCGGCTCTCGGACCACGCCCCGCTGTATGCGAATTTCCTCCTCGACGGAGGCTGAGCTGGTCGTGATGGAAAAGAACTATTATCTGACTTTGCCCAATGCCATCAGCGCCTCACGGCTGCTGCTGTCGCCGGTGCTGCTGCTGCTCGCCTGGAACGGCTGTCCTACCGCTTTCATTGTGGTGGCCGTAGTCGCGTTTCTGCTGGATGCGTTGGATGGCCCCGTAGCCAGGCTGATGCATCAGGTGACCGAACTGGGCCCGCGCCTGGACACCTGGGCGGACCTGACGATTTACTTCGTTCTACCCGTCTGTCTGTGGTGGTTGTGGCCGGACCTGGTCCGGCGTGAGCTGCCCTACATCGTTCTGATCCTGGCCAGCCTGGTTTGCCCCGGGATCGCCGGTCTGGTCAAATTCCGGGGACTGACCAGTTA
>JARRRO010000141.1:0-5315 GCA_037380645.1 Gammaproteobacteria bacterium
CTTGCAACATTACATCCGAAATAAGTGCGGTTTTAGATCCAGGAGCAATGGCAATGGCTCTCCTGGCTGCTGATTCACTTTTAGCGAGGTATTCATCAGCCCTTTCTGGAATATAAACGATTGCTGCCCAAGCATAAAATACTGCCAATACACCCCATGCACGGGCAAAGTTTGGATCCAATGCCGTGGCTTTTTCCAGTTGCTCTATGCCACGGGATATATTTTCCCGTCCAAGTCTATGAAACATTGAACCACCGCTGAGATAGGCATCATAGGCGGCTGTATTACGGGTCATGCCCGGGGTCCGGCCCAGCTCCCCTACGCCCAGGGTGATCTGCAGGGCATCGGCGACGGATTTGGCGATGTCGTCCTGGATGGCAAAGATGCCCTTCAAGTCACGATCATAGCTGCGCGACCACAGATTACGACCGTTTTTGGCCTTGACCAGCTGGGCGGTAATGCGGACCCGCTTGCCTTCCTTGCGCACACTGCCCTCGAGCAGATAGGACACGCCCAGCTTTTCCCCAATGACCCGCGAGTCTTCATTCTTACCCTTGAAAGAGAAGGAGGACTGCCGGCCGATGACGAACAGATCCCGGATCCGGGACAACTTATTCAACACCTCCTCCGCCACACCGTCCGCGAAATATCCCTGGTCCCTGTTGGGACTCAAATCGACGAACGGCAGCACCGCGATGGAATCGGGAGGGGTGACGACAACGACCCTCTCCTTTGGCCCGGCGGGGGGATTGAAATAATTCAGGGCAAAATAGCCCATGCCCAGTAGCAGCATCACCAGACCGGATAACACCAGGAGGCGTCGCCGGATACGATCGGGAGGAGGGGTATCGGGCTGTACCGATCCCGATTCGTCACCGAGTTCCCGTACCTCGGCCACGAACCGGTAACCCCGGCCCCGATCCGTGACGATGAAGCGGTGCTCGTCGCGCTTCTCCCCCAGGACCTTGCGCAGGGCGGTGACAGCCTGGTTGAGGTTGTTCTCCTCGACCACGGCGCCCGGCCACACTGCCTGCATCAGCCTGTCCTTATCCACCAGTTCGCCGCGGTGCTCCAGGAGATACAGCAGGGTGTCGAAAACGCGGGAGGTGAGGGGGACGGGGGTGCCTTCGGGCGACAACAGCCTGCGGTGAGCGGCGTCCAGCCGGAAACCGCTGAATTCATAAATAGACGCTTTTTCAGCTCCTTGCATCGTTCTTTCAAGATAATTCAGAACGTTTCAGCTATCCCCAAAGCTTCTTCAGGGTCCGCGGGCGGATCATCTCTCCCGCAGCATCGGCCTCCGGCCACTATAAAGTTTACCCAAAAAGGAGATGAATCATGAGAAGCTTACTCGGAAAATACGTCTTCGCAATGACTTTAACCACGGCCCTGCCGGGTGCCGGATGTAATACTTCTGGGCAAAACGGCCCGGCTGAATGACTTCAAGTCAGCATCGCTGCCGCCGCTGTATTCACGCGGTCATGATCAGGGGTTGGTGCCGGAGGAGGGACTTGAACCCACACTCAGTTGCCTGAACCAGATTTTGAGTCTGGCGCGTCTACCAATTCCGCCACTCCGGCATATGAGGATAGCGGCAAGGGTGGGAAAGTATAGGAAATGTGTCCCCCTGGTTAAACCGTTTTCCCCCTTTCTGCTAATATCCCTGGCCATGCGCCGATCCGATTTCCACTTCGAGCTGCCCCGCGATCTCATCGCCCAGTATCCCATCCACCGGCGCGATGCCGCGCGCATGCTGATCCTGGACGGGAAGACGGGTGACTACCGGGACGGGATGTTCACCGACCTGCCGGACCTGTTGCAGCCGGGGGATTTGCTGGTGCTCAACGATACGCGGGTCATTCCGGCGCGGCTGTACGGGCTCAAGGACAGCGGTGGCAAGGTGGAAATCCTGATCGAGCGGCTGCTGGACAATGAGCGCCTCCTGGCCCAGGTGCGCGCCAGCAAGACGCCGAAACCGGGCACGCGTATCCATATCGGCGAGGTTGTCATGCTGGAAGTGGAGGAGCGGCGGGACGAATTCCATGTCCTGCGCCTCCTGCAAGGCGGGCCGGGCTGGCTGGACCTGCTGGAGGAGTATGGCCACATGCCCCTGCCACCCTATATCCAGCGCGCGGCGGAGGCAATGGACGCCGAACGCTACCAGACCGTCTACGCCAACGAGCCCGGCGCGGTGGCCGCGCCAACGGCGGGACTGCATTTCACCGACGACGTCCTTGCCCGCATCGCCCACCGCGGCGTGGACATCGGCTATGTCACCCTGCACGTGGGGGCGGGCACTTTCCAGCCGGTCAGAGCCGAAGAGATCGAGAATCACCGCATGCATTCGGAGTGGTTCCAGGTGGATGCCGATCTGTGTGAACAGGTACGGCGGGCGCGGGAAGGCGGCGGTCGCATCGTAGCTGCAGGGACCACGGTAGTGCGCTGCCTGGAGTCCGCGACCGGGGAGGAGGGGCTGGAGCCGGTGAGCGGCGAGACGGCCATCTTCATCTATCCCGGCTACCGCTTCCGGGCGGTGGACTGCCTGCTGACCAATTTCCACCTGCCGGAATCCACCCTGCTCATGCTGGTCTGCGCCTTTGCCGGACGGGACAATGTCCTGCGGGCCTACCGCTACGCGGTGGAGGAGCGCTACCGGTTCTTCAGCTACGGCGACGCCATGTTCTTAACGGCAGCTACAAGCGACAAGCAACAAGCGGCAAGCGAATAATGTTTCGCCTGTCGGCGAACATGTCATTGACTGGATTCTGGCTTTCGCCAGAATGACGCTTCTCTTTACTGAGAAGAATTCTGAATGAAATTTGAAGTATTGGCGCAAGACGGGGCGGCGCGGGCCGGGCGCATGACCTTCGAGCGGGGCACGGTGCAGACCCCGGTGTTCATGCCCGTGGGGACCTACGGCACGGTCAAGGCCATGACCCCGGAGGAGCTGCGCGAGGTGGGCAGCGAGATCATCCTGGGCAATACCTTTCATCTAATGCTGCGGCCCGGGATGGACGTTATTGAAAAGCACGGCGGCCTGCACGGCTTCATGCAATGGCCGGGGCCCATCCTCACGGACTCCGGCGGCTTCCAGGTCTACAGCCTGGCCGAGGGCCGCAGGATCACCGAAGAGGGGGTGCATTTCCGCTCGCCGGTGGACGGCGCGGCGGTGTTCCTGGGACCGGAAGAGTCCATCGCCGTGCAGCACGCCCTGGACGCCGACGTCATCATGGTCTTCGACGAGTGCACGCCGTATCCGGCGGACGAGGAGACGGCACGGCAGTCCATGGAACTGTCCCTGCGCTGGGCCCGGCGCTCCCGCGAGGCCCACGGCGAGAACACGGGCGCCCTGTTCGGCATCGTCCAGGGCGGCATGCATCCCGCCCTGCGCGAGGCATCCCTGGCGGGGCTGCTGGACATTGATTTCGACGGCTACGCCATCGGCGGCCTGTCGGTGGGGGAGCCTCGGGAGGTCATGTTGGCCATGGTGGAGCGTCTCGCCGGGGGCATGCCCGCCGACCGGCCCCGTTATCTCATGGGCGTGGGCACCCCCGAGGACCTGGTGGAGGCGGTGGGCCGGGGCATGGACATGTTCGACTGCGTCCTGCCCACCCGCAATGCCCGCAATGGTCACCTGTTCACCCGCCGCGGAACCGTTAAAATACGCAATGCCGCGCACCGCGACAGCACGGCTCCCCTGGACCCGGACTGCGGCTGCTATACCTGCCGGCATTACAGCCGCGCCTACCTGCATCACCTGGACCGGACCAACGAGATCCTGGGGGCGAGGCTGAATACCTGGCACAACCTTTATTATTATCATGTACTGATGCACGGTCTGAGGGCGGCGATAGCGGCGGGGTCCCTGGACGCATTTACGGCGGATTTCTACGCCGCCCGCGGCCGGGCGCCATAGGCGGGTCTATCCGTCTGTGTCATAATGTCGCCCCGCGATTGACCGGAAAAGTTCAAATGTCTGATTTTTTTATCCAAAATGCCTGGGCCCAGGGGGCGGGCGCGCCGGGGGGGAACAGCTCCTTCCTGATCATGATGATCATCTTCTTCGCCATCTTTTTCCTGCTGGTGATACGCCCGCAGATGAAGCAGCAGAAGGAGCATAAGAAGATGGTGGAATCCCTGAGCAAGGGCGACGAGGTCGTGACCAGCGGCGGCATGCTCGGGCGCATCAGCGAGGTGGGCGAAAACTTCATCGCCGTGGAGGTCGCCAAGGACACGGAGGTGAAAATCCAGAAAAACGCCGTCTCCGCCGTGATGCCGAAAGGGACCCTGAAGACCTTATAAGAACAACGCCAAACGGGACTAGCGCAGAGTATGAATCGTTATCCAGCCTGGAAGTACATCCTTATCGCCTGCATCATTTTGGTCGGCGTCATCTATGCCCTGCCCAACCTCTACGGCAAGGTCCCGGCGCTGCAGATCTCGGCCACGCGCACGGCGGAGATCAGCCAACTGACCGAGTACAGCATCGAGGACGCCCTGAAGAAGGCCAATGTCCCCTACAAGTCCCTGGACCTGCAGCCGAACAGCATCATCGTGCGCTTCGCCGACGAGGACAAACAGCTGCGCGCCAAGTCTGTAGTCCAGGAAGCCCTGGGCAAGGGCTACGTGGTGGCCCTGAACCTGGCGCCGTCCACCCCGGGCTGGCTGCGGGACCTGGACGCCGAGCCCATGTTTCTCGGCCTGGACCTGCGCGGCGGCGTGCATTTCCTCATGCAGGTGGACATGGCCGCGGCCGTGCGCAAGGCGGAGGAACGTTACGTTTCTGACATCCGCACCCTGCTCAGGGACAAGGATATCCGCTACAGGACCATCAGCCGCCGCAGCCAGGGCGGTATCCTCATCCGCTTCCGCAACGCGCCCCAGCGCGAGAAGGGCATTGCCACGATCGAAAAGGAATACAATGATCTGAAAATCACTCCCGTGGAAGCGACCGGCGGCGAGTTCCCGGTTCTGGCCGTGATGACGGACAAGGCCAAGGCCAACACCCGGGATTTCGCCCTGCAGCAGAACATCACCACCCTGCGCAAGCGGGTCAACGAACTGGGCGTGGCCGAGCCGGTGATCCAGCAGCAGGGCCAGAGCCGCATCGTGGTGCAGCTCCCCGGCGTGCAGGATACCGCCCGGGCCAAGGAGATCCTGGGCGCCACCGCCACTCTGGAATTCCGCATGGTGGACGAGGACCATAACGTGCAGGAGGCCGTGAAGGGACACGTCCCCCCCGGTTCCCGCCTCTACCATGACCGCGACGGCAATCCCATTTTGTTGAAGAAACAGGTCATGCTCACCGGCGATTA
>JARRRO010000141.1:5355-7242 GCA_037380645.1 Gammaproteobacteria bacterium
ATCACCCTGGACGGCAAGGGTGCGCGCCTGTTCAGCCGCGAGACCCGGGACGAGGTGGGCAAGCAGATGGCCGTGGTCTACATCGAGACCAAGACCCAGACGGTGGAAAAGAACGGCAAGAAGGTGAAAAAACCGAGCACCATCGAGGAGGTGATCAACACCGCCGTGATCACGGAACAGCTGGGCAAGCGCTTCCACATCACCGGCCTCTCTTCCAGCCAGGAGGCGCGCAATCTGGCGCTGCTGCTGCGGGCCGGGGCCCTGGCCGCGCCGGTGCAGATCATCGAGGAGCGCACCATCGGGCCCAGCCTCGGGCAGGACAATATCAATAAGGGCTTCCTGGCCGTGGTATCGGGCTTCGTCTTCGTGCTGTTTTTTATGGGCGTGTACTACAAGGTGTTCGGCATGATCGCCAACGTGGCGCAGCTGCTGAACCTGGTCCTGGTGGTGGCCATGCTGTCCATACTGCAGGCCACCCTGACCCTGCCCGGCATTGCCGGCATCGTCCTCACCGTCGGCATGGCGGTGGACGCCAACGTGCTCATCAATGAACGCATCCGGGAGGGGATCCGCAACGGCAATACGCCCCAGGCCAGCATCCACGCCGGTTACGAGAAGGCGTTTTCCACCATCGCGGACGCCAATATCACCACCCTGATCGCGGCCCTGGTGCTGTTCAGCTTCGGCACCGGTCCCATCAAGGGTTTCGCGGTCACCCTGTCCCTGGGAATCATCTCTTCCATGTTCACGGCCATCATGGTGACCCGCGCCATTGTCAATCTCATCTACGGCGGCCGGCGCCTGAAGTCGCTGTCGGTCTAGTCAGGGGGAAGTAAGGGATGGAGTAGCGTCTGGGGGCCCTGGGGATCCAGGTCTTTCAGGCCACCTCATCGGATGATAAGAGTTCCGGTAAGGGAGAGAGGACAAAAAGTGAGGCAGAGGTAGAGAGGAATCCGGAAAATCATCATGGATCGGCTCAGGAGGGAACTCCGGAAAGCGGCGGGGAAAAGCCCCGCAATCGGATCTGGGGAGGCTTTGTGGGCTATAAGAAGACCCGCCAGGAGGTGGAGGAGAGCATCATCCTCCCCCTGCTCCATCCCGAGATCTTTGAAGGAGTGGCCAAAATGACCCGGGGCGAAAAGGCCAACAATATGCCCCGGGCCATCCTTTTTGAGGGCCCCCCCGGAGTGGGGAAGACCACTATGGCGAAGATCGTGGCCTCCCTCACAGGCATCCCCCTGGTCTACGTACCGGTGGAAAATATCCTCAGCAAATTNNAAATATACTCAGCAAATTTTACGGAGAATCCTCCCAGAATATGGCCGCCATCTTCGATGCCGCCGCCCGGTTCGACCGGGTGATCCTCTTTCTCGATGAGATCGACTCCCTGGCCGGCTCCAGGGAGGGGGGGATGTTCGAGGCCACCCGGCGGGTCCTCTCGGTTCTTCTGCGAAAAATCGACGGCTTCGATACGAGGGACGGGATCCTCACCATCGGGGCCACCAACCGCACCGAGGATCTGGACCGGGCCCTCCTTTCCCGCTTCGACCAGATCATCCGCTTCCCCCTTCCCAATCGTGCGGAGCGGGGCTCCATCTATTCGGCCTACGCCCGGCACCTCCCCCGCGAAGAGTTGATCCCTCTGGCCGAGGCCTCCGCCTCCCTCTCGGGTCGACAGATCCAGGACATTTGCGAGTATGCCGAGAGACGCTGGGCCCGGAACCTCATTGCCCGAAAGGAGCCCCCCTCCCCCCCTCCGGGCTCCCTCTATCTGGAGATCACAAAAGAGAAGCGTTCCGGCGAAGAGGGGAGGGCCGTTTAACACTCTTTTAACGAAAGGTTACGGAAGCCCGCCCCCTGCCGAAAAATTAAGCAAAACCTACCTTC
>JARRRO010000142.1:0-5240 GCA_037380645.1 Gammaproteobacteria bacterium
GGCGGCGGCTCGGACCAGCATCTCCCGAGCGGCGGCGCCCACCTTGCGCAGCTCATCATACCAGCCGCGCACGGAAAAGCTGCCAACGGTAATCTGGGCCTTGATCCAGGGGTTTTTGTAGATGTCGGCCACCGGCGCGTCGCGTACGTCGATCTTGTTCCAGTCTCCTTCCAGCTCTTCCATGATGATCATGGGCAACGAGGTATTGGTCCCCTGCCCCATCTCCACCGATGGCAGCAGGAGCCGGATGGTGTCGTCGGGGGCGATCTGGATAAAGCCATGGGGGTTTCTCACTCCGGGATCCGTTGAACGGGCGCCGGCGAGGGGAAGCCTGAAACCCAGGATCAGGCCGCTGCCCAGGGCGGTGGCGGACTTGATGAACGCGCGCCGGTTGAGATTGAAGGTGCGACGGCGTTTGTCTCGTGTCATGGGGCGAACCTCCCTTCCTTTGATGGCCTTAACCTGGAGCGCTGCACTTTACAACATCGGGTCAGACATTGTCTGTGCCTTCGCCCTCAGTTTTTATCCGGCGCAGGAGCGGCGGTTTTTTTGCGCTTGCGCTTTTTGGTGGCGGTTTTGGTTTTCCTGCGCCTGGTCACCGTGCGTTTGGGCTTGCGGGCGATGGCGTTGTAATCGAATTCATCCACGTTGATAAAATCCATGATCCGCGTTTCATACTCCCGCAAACTGTCGACCTCTTCGGGATCCAGCACCCCCGCGGCCCGAGCCGCCTCCAGCCTCTCCGATCCCGGCGCCACCCGTCCCCGCTTTTCCGCCTGCTGCAACCGCCAGTACAGGGCGTCGGCTTCGTCCGCCTCGGGCAGCAGGGACTCCAGCCGGCCCACGGGGTTATTGGACTCGGGGCTCAGGTAGATCCCTTCTATGAGCCGCTGGCGGGTTCCCGTGGAACGGCTGACCAGGCCCGCAATCTGCCTCTCCAGGGCATCGGCCGGCTTGTGGAAGTGGCGCCCCAGGGGAAACACCAGCCCGCGGCACAGATGCGCCGCCGCCCGGTTGGGAAGATTCAGCAGGATCTCGTGCATGGCCTCCTGGTAGCGGTGCAGCAGATAACGGCAGGCCCATTCCACCACCGGCAGGTCCTCCTCCGGGCGGCCCTGATCATGGTGCTGTTTCAGCACCATGCTGGCGAGATACAGCATGCTCAGCAGATCCCCCAGCCGCGCCGACAGCATCTCCCGCATCTTCAGGGAAGACTGCAGGGTCAACAGGGTCAGGTCGCTCACCAGGGCGAAAGCAGCGCTGAGCCGGGAGAGGTGGCGGTAATATCGCCCGGTCCGGTCGGTCATTGGGGGCATCAGCAGCATGCTGGCGGTGAGGGCGTGGACAAGCGCGGCGGCGCCGTTGCCGGCAATATCGCCCAGGTGCCGGAACAGCAGGCGATCGAATTCGGCCAGCACCGCCGGGTCTTCCCCAGCCGCCGCCAGCTCCATCTCCCTGAGCAGGTGGGGATGGCAGCGCGTGACCCCCTGGCCGAAGATCATGAGGTTGCGGGTCATGATGTTGGCGCCTTCCACGGTGATGGCCACGGGGGCGGATTCGTAGGCGTCGGCGAGGTAGTTGCCGGGCCCCTTCATCACCGCCTTGCCGCCGTGGATGTCCATGGCGTGGTTGATCACATCCCGGGCCATCTCGGTGCAGTGGTATTTGAGGATGGCGCCCGCCACCGCCGGCCTCTCGCCCAGGGACAGGGCCTTGGCGGTCTGGGTGACAGCGGCATTGATGATGTAGGTCAGGCCTGCCATGGCGGCCAGGGGCTGCTGGATCCCCTCGAACTGGCCGATGGGTAGATTGAACTGCCGCCGCAGGCGTACGTAGACGCCGGTGCCGGCCAGGGCGTTCCTGGCCTGGGAACTGGCCAGGGACGGAAGGCTGACGGCACGCCCGGCGGAGAGACACTTGAGCAGCATGCTCCAGCCCTTACCCGCCATGTCCAGGCCGCCGATGAGGGTGTCCAGGGGGACGAACAGACCACGCCCCCGGATCGGGCCGTTCAGGAAGGGCGCCCCTACGGGGAGATGGCGGCGGCCTATCTCCAGGCCCTCCAGGTCCGCCGGGATCAGGGCGCAGGTGATGCCATAGTCTTCCACCTCGCCGAGGAGATGGTCCGGGTCCCTGAGGCGAAAGGCCAGGCCGATAAGGGTAGCCACCGGGGCCAGGGTGATGTAACGCTTGTCGATATCCAGGCGCATACCCAGGACCTCTTCGCCCCGCCACTCGCCCCGGCACACGGTGCCGGTATCGGGGATGGCAGTGGCGTCCGAGCCGGCCAGGGGCGAGGTCAGGGCGAAGCAGGGGATTTCCCTGCCGTCGGCCAGGCGCGGCAGATAATGGTCCTTCTGCTCCTCGGTGCCGTAATGAAGCAGCAGCTCCCCCGGGCCCAGGGCGTTGGGGATATTAATGTAGTTGGCGACGACGCCACTGAGGCTGAACAGCTTGGTCAACACCGCCACCTGGCCCAGGGGCGAGAAGCCCAGGCCGCCGTATTCCTCGGGGATGGTCATACTCAGGAAGCGGTGCTTTTTAATGTATCGCACCACCTCGGCCGGGACGTCGGCACGGCTGAAATTCACTTCCCAGGAATCCACCATGCGGCACAACTCTTCCACCGGCCCGTTCAGGTAAGCCCGTTCCTCCTCGGACAACTCCACCGCGCCGGCGGCCAGGAGCCGGCGCCAGTCCGGGCGGCCGCTGAACAGCTGTCCCTCCCACCACACCGTTCCGGCCTCCATGGCCTCCTTCTCGGTGGCGGAGATGCTCGGCAGGGCGGACCGGTACCAGCGCAGCAGTTGGGGGGTGATGCGGGACTTGCGGACCCCTTCCAGGGACAGCAGGGACAGTCCGACTGTGGCCAGCAGCAGCACCAGGATGGCGAGCACGGAGCCGGTACCCAGGATCAGGTACAACAGCAGCAACAGGCCGAAGGCGACGGCGGCGAGGGCCGGGGCGGCGCGGAAATAGGCCACGGCGACGGCGACCACCACGCAGATGAGGACGAGGGCGAGCAGGTTCACGGGTTAGTCGGGCTTTGGCAGTACGTCGGCGTCGGTCCAGGCTCAATACATGTGCTGGCCGCCGTTGATGCTCAACGTGGCGCCGGTGATAAATCCGGCCTCGTCGGCAACCAGAAAGATCACCCCGCGGGCGATTTCCTCGGCATGGCCCAGGCGACCCACCGGTATTCTGGCCACGATCTTCTCCAACACGTTATCGGGCACGGCCCGCACCATCTCGGTATCGATATAACCGGGGGCGATGGCGTTAACGGTGATCCCCTTGGCGGCCCCTTCCTGGGCCAGTGCCTTGGTGAAGCCGTGGATGCCGGATTTGGCGGCGGCATAGTTGACCTGCCCGTACTGCCCGGCCTGGCCGTTGATGGAACCGATGTTGACGATGCGCCCGAAGCCCCGCGCGCGCATGCCTTCGATCACGGCGTGGCACATGTTGAAACACGAGGTCAGGTTGGTCTGGATGACGTTGTTCCAGTCTTCGAACGACATCCGGTGCATGGTTTTGTCGCGGGTGATGCCGGCATTGTTGACCAGCACGGAGACGGGACCGAGATCGGCCTCGATCCTTCTGACGGCTTCCTCGCAAGCCTGAAAATCACTCACGTCGAATTTATAAGCCGGAACGCCGGACTGCTCCTCGAACCTCGCGGCGGTCGCTTCGTTGCCCACGTAGGTGGCGGCCACTGCATAGCCTGCCTCCTTAAGGGCCACGGAAATGGCTCCGCCGATACCGCGGGTGCCGCCGGTGACTATTGCTGTTCTTGCCATATGTGCCTCCTCACGAATCCTTGCAGCCCGTGGCATCGCCAGGACTACCGCTGATACATCAATAAACCGTGCTTTCGATCCAATCCCTACAGCAGGCTGCGCCCGGCGGAATGCCACGGTGCCCCGTGCTGTCGATGATTTGCAACCGAAATTAACAACTTACACTGTTTTGGCCGAGTTGAGAACCGACCCGGACCGGGCCCCGCGGAATCTGCATTACGGGGCGTGCAGACAGGAGTAAAATTATTTTTTGTGGCAAACCCAGCGGGACGCCGGGGCCGCCGGGGAGGAACATTGCTATCATGAATCTATCTAATTGTTATTCAGGGGAAACAGCGCTGCCTATAGTGAAACGACTTACCATCTTGCACGGGTACCTGCTGCTGGCGCTTCTCTTGCCCCTCGCCGCCTCCGCCGAACCCGACCAGGAGGCGGGCGCCTCCCCGCCGCCAGCCGTGACCCCGAATGCCGGCGCCACTGCCGTCAATCCCCAGACGGTGCAAACCATCAGTCACTACCGGCACGCCATCGCCGCCCTGCAGGCGGCGCACGGCGCCTACGCCCCCGGCCTGGGCGAGGCGCTGCTGGGCCTGGGCCAGGCCTACAGCCAGACCGGCGCACACGGGAAGGCAGCCAAGGCGTTCCAGTCGGCCCTGTACATCGACCGGGTAAACGCCGGCCTGTATACCATGACCCAACTGCCTTATCTGGAGCACCTCATCGAGGAATATGATCGTATGGGGAAACTGGACAAGGCGGGAAAAATGTATTCCTACATGTACTGGGTCTACAAGCGCAATTACGGCGACAACGACCTCCGCATCCTGCAACCCATACAACGCATGCAGCAATGGCTGCACAGGGTATATGAACGCGGCGAGGGCAGTGATCTTTCCCTGAACATAATGCAGAAGCTGCAGTTCATGAATTACAAGGCGATCAGAATACTGCAGTCCAGCTACGGCAAGACGGATCCGCGTCTGATCGAGCACCTGCAGCAGTATTCCGACGCCAATCTGTACGAAGCGGAGCGCCTGCGCAAAGAGCTGGAAGAACGCCAGATTAAACCCAAATACAAGTATTGCAGAGCCCTCGACATGGAGCCGGACAGGAGAACCACCCTCATGGATGAGTACATCTTGAAATTAATCAGTGAACGCTGCAGAAACTATGAGAGCGGCAAGATAGCCCTGGAGCATATTCTGGTCATTCACAAGAAAAACCACCTGCCCAGGGACTCCTACGTGCGCGCACTCACCCGGCTGGGCGACTGGGAGATGCTGTTCGAGAGGCAGCGTGACGCTCTGGATTACTACTCCCGAGCCTATAAAATGCTGGACAAGTCGGACCCCCAGAACAAGGAACTCACCGAGCTGTTCGGCCGACCCCGTATTCTCACCGCCACCGGTCCGCTGCAGGAGGCGGACGTCGAAAACGGCGATG
>JARRRO010000143.1:0-5723 GCA_037380645.1 Gammaproteobacteria bacterium
TTTTCCTAACCTTGGGGGCTGGTTCCGGGGTCCCTGCCGGAATAATTGCTGTGCATGCCGGGGGCCATTTTAACTGAATTTCCCTGATTCTGTAGCCAGCCGGCGGCGACGGCCGGACCTGTCGGGCCGCCGGGGTCCCCGCCGTGGAGTATGGGGGGATTATCTGTTAGCATCCTTATCCAGCCTATGTTTAAGATGGACATCCTTAACAGACCCGAACACGATTCCCCCGGATCGCTAAGGATGGCTCCCCCTCTGATTTTCCCAGCCCGGCAGTCCGCTTCATGACCCATTTTGTCTTCGTCACCGGCGGCGTGGTCTCTTCCCTGGGAAAGGGCATCGCTTCCGCCTCCCTGGGGGCGATCCTCGAGGCGCGCGGCCTGCGCGTGACCCTGCTCAAGCTCGATCCCTATATTAATGTGGACCCGGGGACCATGAGCCCGTTCCAGCACGGCGAGGTGTACGTCACCGAAGATGGCACCGAGACGGACCTGGACCTGGGACATTACGAGCGCTTCGTCCGAACCCGCATGACCCGCAACAATAATTTCACCACCGGCCGCATCTACCTGAACGTCATCCAGAAGGAGCGGCACGGCGACTATCTGGGCGGCACCGTCCAGGTGATCCCGCACATCACCGACGAGATCACGGGACGGTGGGCGATATCGAGTCCCAGCCGTTTCTCGAGGCCATCCGCCAACTGCGCATGGAGCTGGGCCCTGAGCGCGCCCTGTTCATGCACCTGACCCTGGTCCCGTACATCGAAGCGGTGGGAGAGATCAAGACCAAGCCCACCCAGCATTCGGTCAAGGAACTGCGCTCCATCGGCATCCAGCCGGACATCCTGGTATGCCGCACCGACCGGCCGCTGCCGGAGAACGAACGCAAGAAGGTGGCCCTGTTCACCAACGTGGACGAATCCGCCATCATTTCGGCGGTGGATGTGGACAACATTTACAAGGTCCCGCGCCTGTTCCACGAGCAGGGCCTGGACGACATCGTGACCCGGAAATTCGGTCTCGACGTGATGGAAGCCGACCTCAGCGAGTGGGACGCCGTGGTGGACGCCATGGAACACCCCACGGGCGAGGTGAACATCGCCATGGTGGGCAAGTACATCGAGCTGGCCGACTCCTACAAATCCCTGTCCGAGGCGCTGGTCCACGCCGGCATCCACACCCGCACGCGCATCAACATCCGCTACGTGGATTCCGAGGCCATCGAGCAATCCGGCCCCAAGGTCCTGCAGGACATGGACGCCATCCTGGTGCCGGGCGGCTTCGGCACCCGCGGCATAGAGGGCAAGATCCAGGCGGTGCGCCACGCCCGTGAGAACCGCATCCCCTATCTGGGGATCTGCCTGGGGATGCAGGTGGCGGTGATCGAATTCGCCCGCAACGTGGCCGGCCTGGAGGGGGCCAACAGCACCGAGTTCGACCCCGCCACCCCGCACCCGGTGATCGCCCTGATTACCGAATGGCTGGACCGGGGCGGCAGCGTGGAACAGCGCAGCGAGGTCTCGGACCTGGGGGGAACCATGCGCCTGGGCGGGCAGCAGTGCCGGCTTATAGAGGGCACCCTGGTGCATGACATGTACGGCCAGGACGTGATCGTCGAGCGTCACCGCCACCGCTACGAGTTCAACAACCGCTACCGGCATGAGCTGGAGGAGAAAGGCCTGGTGGTCTCCGGCGTGTCCATGGACGAGAAGCTGGTGGAGATCGTGGAGCTGGCCAGCCACCCCTGGTTTATCGGCTGCCAGTTTCACCCGGAATTCACCTCCACCCCGCGGGACGGCCATCCCCTGTTTACCGGATTCATCCGCGCCGCCCTGGACTGCCGCCAGCCGGCGGCCAAAGAGAGACGGAATGCGGTTGTGTGATTTCGAGGCGGGCGAGGGCAGGCCGTTTTTCCTCATCGCCGGGCCGTGCGTGATCGAAAGTGAGCAGCTGGCCGTGGACACGGCCGGCCGGCTGAAGGAGATCACCGCCGCGCTGGGAATACCGTTCATCTACAAATCCTCCTTCGACAAGGCCAACCGAAGTTCCCACGAGAGCTACCGGGGGCCGGGGAGGAAACAGGGGCTGGCTATCCTGGAGAAGGTCAGGGACGAGGTGGGCGTGCCCGTGCTCACCGATGTGCACGAGGACACCCCGCTGGAGGAAGTGGCGGCGGTGGTGGACGTGCTGCAGACGCCGGCTTTTCTGTGCCGCCAGACCGATTTCATCCAGCGTGTGGCTGCCCAGGGCAAACCGGTGAACATCAAGAAGGGACAGTTCCTGGCCCCCTGGGACATGGCGCGGGTGGTGGAGAAGGCCCGGGCCACGGGCAACGATCAGATCATGGTTTGCGAGCGCGGCGTCAGCTTTGGTTACAATTATTTGATCTCGGACATGCGCGCCCTGGTGGTCATGCGCGAGACCGGCTGCCCGGTGGTTTTCGACGCCACCCACTCGGTGCAGATGCCCGGCGGTCTGGGCAGCGCCTCCGGAGGGCAGCGGGAATTCATCCCCGCCCTGGCCAGGGCGGCGATAGCCGTGGGCATAGACGGGCTGTTCATGGAGACCCATCCCCGGCCGGAAGAAGCCCTCAGCGACGGGCCCAATTCCTGGCCGCTGGGAGAGATGGAAGCGCTGCTGAGGACCCTGCGGGCCATAGACACGCAGGTCAAACAGAATCCGATAAACTAAGGTATTTTTTAAGGAGCGGAAGAAGTCCCATGGCAGAGATAGCGAAAGTGGCGGCGAGGGAGATCCTGGACTCCCGCGGCAATCCCACCGTGGAGGCGGAAGTGCACACCGTCGGCGGTGCCGTCGGGATCGCCATGGTCCCCTCCGGCGCCTCCACCGGGGCGCGCGAGGCCCTGGAGCTGCGCGACCAGGACCCGGCCCGCTACGGCGGCAAGGGGGTGCTGAACGCCGTCAGGAACATCGAGGAGGTGATCGCCCCGGCGGTCACGGGAATGGACTCCGCGGACCAGACCGCTTTGGACAGGGCCATGATCGACCTGGACGGCACCGACAACAAGGGCCGGCTGGGCGCCAACGCCATCCTGGGGGTATCCCTGGCCGCCGCCCGTGCTGCCGCCGCAGACTGCGGACTGCCCCTGTACCGCTACCTGGGCGGCGATGGCATGCTGGATCTGCCGGTACCCATGATGAACATCATCAACGGCGGCGCCCACGCGGACAACAACGTGGACATGCAGGAATTCCTGATCGTGCCGGCCGGGGCCCCCAGCCTGGCCGAGGCCGTGCGCTACGGGGCCGAGGTCTTCCATGCCCTGAAGGCCGTTCTGGCCGCGCGCGGCCTGGGCACCACCGTGGGTGACGAGGGCGGCTTCGCCCCGGATCTGTCCTCCAACGAGGAGGCCGTGGAGGTGATCCTGGAGGCCATAGACAAGGCCGGCTACCGGGCCGGGGAGGATGTCATGCTGGCCCTGGACACGGCCAGTTCGGAATTCTACCGGGACGGCAAATACCACCTGGCGTCCGAAAGCCGGGTCCTGTCCGCGGAGGAGCTCATCGACTATCTGGCGCCGTGGCTGGACAAATACCCCATCATCAGCCTGGAGGACGCCATGGCCGAGGACGACTGGGACGGCTGGGCCGCGCTGACCACGCGCTTCAACAAGGCGGTGCAGCTGGTGGGGGACGATGTGTTTGTCACCGATACGAAGCTGTTGCAGCAGGGGATAGACAGGGGCATCGCCAATTCCATCCTCATCAAGGTCAACCAGATCGGCACCCTCACCGAAACCCTGGCGGCCATAGACATGGCCAGGCAGGCCGGCTACACCGCCGTCATCTCCCACCGTTCCGGCGAGACCGAGGACGCCTTCATCGCCGACCTGGCCGTGGCCACCTGCACCGGCCAAATCAAGACCGGTTCGCTGTCGCGCTCGGATCGAGTGGCCAAATACAACCGTCTCATGCGCATCGAGCGGGAACTGGGTGATGCGGGGCGTTATCCAGGCCGCCGCGCCTACTATAATCTAAACAGTCACTGAGGAGAGCGGACAGGACACGCCCGTGAAGACCGTCAACGTTATTCTGATCATTCTGCTGGTACTGCTTCAGATCCGGCTGTGGTCCGGTCACGGCAGTCTGCCGGACGTGTGGCGCCTGCAGCAGAGCAGGCGCGATCAGATCCGCGAGAACCGGGAGCTGCAGGAACGCAATCTATCACTGGCGGCCGAGGTCCAGGATCTGAAGCAGGGACTGGCCGCGGTGGAGGAAAGGGCCAGAAGCGAGATGGGACTGATCATGCCGGGGGAAACCTTTTTCCAGATCGTCGACGGCCCCGCTCCCGCCGACGGGAAACAAACCGAAAAATAACCGTTATGCCTTCGACTCCACGTTACTGGGTGGTGATCCCCGCCGCCGGCATCGGGACGCGCATGGAGACGGCGACGCCCAAGCAGTATCTGCGCCTCAATGGCAGGACAGTCCTCGAGCATGTCCTGCTGCGATTCTGCACCCATCCCGCCATCGCCGGGATCGTGGTGGCGCTGGCGCCGGAAGATCCCTATTGGCATGAACTGCCCATCGCCGGGCACGAAAAGATCCGCACCACCACCGGCGGCGCGGAACGCTGCCATTCCGTGCTGCATGGTCTCCGGGTCCTGCGCGAGGTGGCGGACGAGGAGGACTGGGTGCTGGTGCACGACGCCGCCCGCCCGTGCCTGAGCCGTGCAGATTTGGACCGTCTGCTCGAGACCGTGTCCGGGCACGCGGTTGGCGGGATACTGGCCGCTCCGGCGCGGGACACCATGAAGCGCGCCGGGCACGGCAATGAAATCCGGGATACCGTGGACCGATCGGAACTCTGGCATGCCCTGACGCCGCAGATGTTCCGCCTCGGCCTGCTGGAGCGTGCCCTGGCCGAGGCCGTAGAAGGAGGACGGTTGGTGACCGACGAAGCCCAGGCCGTGGAACTGGCCGGCCACCATCCCCTGCTGGTTCCCGGTCAAGCGGACAACATCAAGATCACCCATCCCGGGGATCTGGAGATCGCCGAATTATTTCTGGCCCGACAGGAGGATGGCGCATGAGAATCGGACACGGTTATGACGCTCACCGCTTTGCCGATGGGCGCCGCCTGATCCTGGGCGGCGTGGAGATTCCCCACCATCGGGGACTCGCCGCTCACTCCGATGGTGATGCGGTGCTGCACGCCCTGTGCGATGCTCTGCTCGGAGCCGCGGCCTTGGGAGATATAGGCGGTTATTTCCCAGACACCGATGCCAGCTTCGAGAACATCGACAGTCGCGTGCTCCTGCGCAAGGTAGCGGAAATGGTGAAGGGAAAAGGTTATGTACTCTGCAATGCGGACATCACCGTCCTCGCCCAGGAACCGAAGCTAGCTGAATTTATCACCTTTATGAGGTATAACATTGCCCACGATTTAGGGATAGATGTGGACAGTATCAACATTAAGGCAACCACCACGGAAGGCATGGGTTTCATCGGAAAAAAAGAAGGTATCGCCGCTTATGCCGTCGTTTTGATAGGCGCAAACTAGCCCCTCCCTCCAGGGCAATATGTTTATCATACTTGCTACTTTTAGTTTTATGGGTGATATTTATGTGGTGGCTGTCACATAATCAATATTTCAAGGGAGGAGATTAACATGCGTCCATCACGATTCGCTGACGATATTTCCAACAAATGCTTCACTCAAATAGACGTCAAGGTTGACCCGGATCGGGGAATTGTGTG
>JARRRO010000143.1:5736-10086 GCA_037380645.1 Gammaproteobacteria bacterium
GAATCCTACCCCGCGTCCGTGCTTCAACACCACCCTCATCAAAGAGGTCAGATGCATTCAGCAGTTGCTTGAGACCTATGAGGGTAGCCTGCTGTATCAAGGTGACATGGTGCCGATCAACTATCACGTGTTGGATTCCCATACGCCGGGTATTTTCAGTATGGGAGGCGACCTGAACCTGTTCCGTGACCACATCATGCGCAGGGACAGGGAAGGGCTGCTTCGCTACGCGAAGTCCTGCATCGATACCATTCACAGCTTCATTGTCGGCTTTCGCCTGCCCGTGACCACGATTTCCCTGGTCCGCGGCGATGCTCTCGGTGGCGGTTTCGAGGTCGCCATGAGCAGCAATGTCGTCATCGCCGAGAAAAACGTGGAAATGGGTTTCCCGGAAATCCTGTTCAACATATTTCCCGGCATGGGCGGCTATCATCTGCTGTCGAAGCGTCTGCCTCCAAACCAGGTGGAAAAGATGATGTTAAGCGGCCAGAAATACGATACGGAGAAACTGCACGAAATGGGCGTCGTGGATCGCCTGGCCGAAAGCGGCAGAGGCAAGGAGGCGGTCTACGCCTACATCGACGAGTTCAGCAAGTATCGCAACGGCTATCTGGCGATGCAGAACGTCCGCCAGAAGGTGCACCCCATCTCCTATGAGGAGCTGATGGACGTGTGCAGTTACTGGGTTGATGTGGCCATGCAGATATCTGGAAAAGATCTGCGCCTGATGGACAGGCTGGTCAGGGCCCAGGACAAGAAGGCCGCCATGGGATACGGGCTGGAAACGGAACGTCATATCGCCTGATTAGCACAGGCATATCAGTCTTGCTAGATTGCCGCTGATTCGAGCTGCTCAAGATATTTGAGCAGGGCGTTCTTCGTGTCGTTGAAGCAGTCCCGTAGTACTGCTATACGGTTCGTTAGCTCTTTCTTATCGAAAGACGTGGCTTCTTCCTGAAGGTCGGAGGCGATATTGGCAAGATGTGACGCACCGATACTGCGTGCACTGCCTGTCAGTGCATGCATAAGATCCGGAATTTGAGAATAATCCTGGTCGTCGGCCTGTTTGCCAATTTTTTGGATAACCGTTTCCGTATCCTCGATAAAACCCTTGATGAGGTCCTGCATGAAATCGACGTTGTCACTGAGGCTTGCTAAGTTGTTCAGGATCGAAAGGTTCAGGATCGGCTGAACCTTTGGTTTGAGTTCCGTGGCCGGAGGGGCTGATATACGGGATTCTTCCGCCGCCTCGTGGCGTTTGGAGGCGATCGTGTCGATGACCTCCAGCAGTTTCGCCGATTCAACAGGCTTGGTCAGGAAAGCATCGACACCAGCTTCCTCGCAGGCGGTGGCAGCCTCCTGGGTGGCGTTTGCGGTAAGTATGATTATGGGGATCTGTTCCTCGGCCTGACATGTGTACCGGTAGATCTTGACGACCTCGAGACCGTCCATGACCGGCATGAACATGTCCAGAATCAGCAGGTCGTATTCGCTGTCTTCCAGCGCATCCAGCACTTCATCACCATTGCCGGCGACATGCACGGTGTGGCCCGCGAATCCCAGTGTTTTGGTGAGGACCTTCTGGTTTGTTACATTGTCCTCTCCCACCAGGATATTCAGGGCCGTGGACGTCGACGTTTCCGGCTTGAGGCTGACCAGCCTGGTCACGTTGCCGTCCCTGCGCGTATCAAGACTGGTAGCGTGCAGGGTGTTGAACAGCATGCGCTTTTCAATCGGGTCGTTGAGCACGCAGAAATAACCGGCCTCCAGCAGCGTGGCATGACTCTCGTCCCTTTCGGAGTCGATCAGCACCAGATTCGTCTTCGTGATGCCGTGGAAGACCTGAACCTGCTTGGAGAACCTGCTGGCATCCATATCCAGTCTTTCCTGATCGATCAATGCCACGGTATAAGGATCCTTGGACCGGGAGGCCGTCCGCAGCATGCGGACGGCTTCATCGGCGTTGCGGGCATGATTGAAGTCGAACTGCCAGTCGGATAAATGCTGAACCAGGGCCTCGTGACGCTGGTCTCGGGTAGCTACCAGCAGGATGCGCGGATTCTGTATGAGATCGGGCCGTGAATCCGTCTCACTCTCCTCGATCTGCCTGTTGAACGTGACTTCAAACCAGAAGGTGCTGCCTCGATGCAGCTGGCTGATTAGACCCATCCTGCCGCCCATGAGTTCGACCAGGCTTTTGGATATAGAGGTTCCCAGACCCGTTCCCCCGTGCTCCTGCCGGATGACATTATTCGCCTGAGAGAAATTGTCAAAGATCTGGCTCTGTTCCTCCTCGGGTATGCCAATGCCCGTATCTATAATCTCGAAACGCAGGGTCGCGCTGCCCTGATCTTCCGCCAGATTCGAGACATTGACCTTGACGCCTCCGGTTTCGGTGAATTTGATGCCGTTGCTGATGAGGTTGATCAATATCTGACGCAGATGCTGTTCATCGCCCAACAGGTTATACGGGACATCCGGCGAAATGTGCAGGTCGCACTTGAGGCCCTTGCCCTCGGCCTGAGGCTGCATCATGGTTACGGTGGATTTGAGTATGGTGTAAAGATCGAATTCCTTCTGGGTAATCTTGGTTTCAGCGCGGTCGTGCTGAGCAGGTCGGTCATGCCGATGACTCCGTTGAGAGGAGTCCTGATTTCATGGCTCATGTTCGCCAGGAACTGGCTTTTCGCCTGACTTGCCGCCTTGGCCTCAACGATGGCCGATTGCAATTGGCCGAGCAGATATCCGATGTAGATCGGGATCACCAGCAGGGTTATGAGGATGCCCGTGCTCAGGAACATATGCGTGGACCAGTACGGACTGAACGTAGTCACCAGGCTGAATCCGATGATGTTCAGGATGGTACTGACGATCAGGTAATTTCTGCCATAACGGACGCCGTGGCCGAAACCGACCCAGAAATAACAGACCAGCAGTGGCGCAGCCGCCTCGCCGGATATGGCCAGTGCATAGCTGGTTGTTGCGATATCGGCCAGCATCGCCAGCATGCGCCTTTCGGGGTTGATGCTCGGGTCGATCCAGACCCAGCAGATGATCATCAGCGAAAAGGGGATGGCGGCCAGATACATGTACAGGATGCTGATATTCAGCAGGCCGAAGGCATGGCCTGTAGCCGAATACGTGACCAGCACCAGGCAGGCAATCAACCGGACAAGGGACTGCTCCAGCTCGGTGTATTTGTGCCTGGCTGCTAGCAGCGCTTTAGCGCTTTCCAGTAGTTTAATCATGCATCAACGATCCGTCCTTGTGTTTCCGGTTTCCGATATATCAAAAACCTTTGACCTGGCTGCCGGGCTGGTCCTTGAAGTAGATCATGATCCCCTCTATCTGCGCAAACAGGGCATCCACACATTTGGGGTCCAGCTTGGTTCCCTTCAGAGCCTGGATCTCGTCCAGCGCATCCTGGATTCTCCATGCCTGACTGTAGGAGCGCCGCCGGAACAGGGCGTCTAAGATGTCCGCGACTGCGGTGATCCTCGCGGGCAGAGGAATGTCTTCTCCGCTCAGTCCGTGCGGGTGCCCCTCGCCATTGAACATTTCGTGATGATAGAGGGCGATAGTCGCCGCCATCTGCAGAATCGGAGAATCGCAGTCCTTGAGCAGTTCGTATCCGAGGGTGCTATGGGATTGCATCACCTCGATCTCCTCGGGCTCCAGCCCGCCCTCCTTGAGGAGGATATGATCGGGAATGCCTATCTTGCCGATGTCGGAGAGGGGCGCGGCGAGTTCTATGGTATTGCAGAATTCGGCATCCAGTCCCATGGAGCCGGCGATGAGGGCACTGATCTTGCCTATCCTCCGCGTGTGCAGGGCTTCATGGTTCTCCCGATACAGACCGATCCGGGCAAGGATCTCCAGGGCTTCCTTTTCCCGGCGCTGAACCTTGTGTATGGCCTCGTTGATCTGGTTTTCCACGGAACTGGCGCGGTTGCGGATGATCAACTGCTGGCGCCGCAGGGTCAGCAGGTTCCGGCATCTGACCTTGCATTCATAATGGTCTATGGGCTTGTTCAGAAAATCCGTGGCGCCGGCCTCGAGGGCCTCGTACAGCACCGACTTGTCGTCGATGATGGTGATGACGATGACGGGGATGTCGCTGCAGCTGGGGATGGCACGCAGCCGCCGGGTGAACTCTACGCCGTTCAATTCCGGCATCTTGTAATCGACGAGGATGAGGTCGGGCGGATCCTCCTCGGCGACTCTGAGGGCGGAGGTCGCGTTGTCGAAGGTCCTGACGGTAATATTGTTGCCTATGGTCTTGAGGATGCTTTCCAGGATGATGCGGCTGGTGAGTTGATCGTCGATCACCATGACCGAAGCGATCAGGGG
>JARRRO010000144.1:0-5075 GCA_037380645.1 Gammaproteobacteria bacterium
GTGCGCATGTGCACCGGACGGTAGCCGAAACGGACCTCGCCCGTCGCCGCGTCCAGCCAGGACAGGGTGTGCTTGAGCCAGTTCTCGTCGTCCCGGTCGGGATAGTCCTCCCGCGCATGGGCGCCGCGGCTTTCCGTGCGGTTGGCGGCGGAACGGATGCTGACGGCGGCGCACTGCAGCAGGTTCCGCAGTTCCAGGGTCTCCACCAGATCGGTGTTCCAGATCAGGGAGCGGTCCGAGACGTGTACGTCATCGAAGGACCGGTACACCTCGCCGAGTTTCTCTATGCCCTGCTGCAGGGTCTCGCCGGTGCGGAACACGGCGGCGTCGGCCTGCATGGTCTTTTGCAAGTTCATGCGGATAGCGGAGGTACGCAGTCCGCCCTTGGCGTGGCGCAGTTTGTCCAGTCGGGCAACGGCCTCCTCGCCGGCATCTTTGGGCAGGGGCCGCGGCGGGGTGCCGGGCCGGACGTGCTGCGCGGCGGTATCGGCCGCGGCGCGGCCGAAGACGATGATGTCCAGCAGGCTGTTGGAGCCGAGGCGGTTGGCGCCGTGCACGGAGACGCAGGCGGCCTCGCCTATGGCCATGAGGCCGGGGACCACCTGCTCCGGGTCGCCGTCCTTCAGGGTTAGCACCTCGGCGTGATGATTAGTGGGGATGCCGCCCATGTTGTAATGCACCGTGGGCAGCACCGGGATGGGCTGTTTGCTCACGTCCACGCCGGCGAAGATGCGCGCCGATTCGGCGATGCCGGGCAGGCGCTCGTGGATGATTTCCGGGCCCAGGTGTTCCAGGTGCAGGAAGATGTGGTCTTTTTCCTTGCCTACGCCGCGCCCCTCGCGGATCTCTATGGTCATGGAGCGGCTGACTACGTCCCGGGAGGCCAGGTCCTTGGCGGTGGGGGCGTAGCGCTCCATGAACCTTTCCCCTTCGGAATTGGTGAGATAGCCGCCTTCGCCACGCACGCCCTCGGTGATGAGACAGCCGGAGCCGTAGATGCCCGTGGGATGAAACTGGATGAACTCCATGTCCATCAGCGGCAGGCCGGCACGCATCACCATGGCGTTGCCGTCGCCGGTGCAGGTGTGGGCCGAGGTGCAGGAGAAAAAGGCGCGGCCGTAACCGCCGGTGGCCAGCACCACGTAGTGGGTGTTGAAGCGGTGCAGCGTCCCGTCCTCCAGGTTCCAGGCCATGACCCCACGGCAGGCGCCTTCGCTGTCCATGATGAGGTCCAGAGCGAAGTATTCGATGAAGAACTCCGCGTTGTGCTTGAGGGACTGCTGGTACAGGGTATGCAGGATGGCGTGACCGGTGCGGTCGGCGGCGGCGCAGGTGCGCTGGGCCGTGCCCTCGCCGAAATTGGTGGTCATGCCGCCGAAGGGGCGCTGGTAGATCTTGCCTTCCTCGGTGCGCGAAAACGGGACGCCGTAGTGTTCCAGTTCGATCACGGAGGGAATGGCCTCACGGCACATGAACTCGATGGCATCCTGATCGCCCAGCCAGTCCGAGCCCTTGATGGTATCGTACATGTGCCAGCGCCAGTCGTCTTCGCCCATGTTGCCCAGGGCCGCGCTCATGCCGCCCTGGGCGGCGACGGTGTGGCTGCGGGTGGGGAAGACCTTGGTGACGCAGGCGGTCTTCAATCCCCTGGCCGCCATGCCGAATGTGGCGCGCAGGCCGGCGCCGCCGGCGCCCACCACGACCACGTCGTAGTTATGATCGATGATCTTGTAGCTGTCACTCATGGCTGCTTACAGTCCCAGGAAGACCTTGAGCACGGCCAGTACGGATGCCAGGCCGGCAAACAGGGCGAGGAACTTGATCAGAATGAGGCAGGCCAGTTTCTGCCATTCCGAGTGCACGTAATCCTCTACCACTTCCTGCACCCCCAGCTGCGCGTGCTGGAACAGTGCCAGGAGGAAGACCAGCATCAGTACGGCGTTGATGGGTTTTTTCAGCCACAGGGCGCTCGCCTGATAACCCAGGGAGGTGACGCTGACGACGTTGACCATCAACCACACAGAGAGCGGGACCAGGACTACGGCAGTGAGGCGCTGCTGCCACCAGTGGGAGACGCCCGCCTTGGCGGACCCCAGCCCCTTGACCCTGCCCAGGGGGGTGCGCAGGCTCACGTCATCGCCCCCGCGAACCAGGTCAACAGCGTCAGCAGGATGGAGATAATGACGACGATATAGCCGCTGGCGTAGGTGGTTTTCAGTTCCAGACCCATGCCGGCGTCCCAGAACAGGTGGCGGATGCCGTTGCAGAGATGGTAGTAAAAGGACAGGCAGAACAGGAACAGCAACACCTGGCCGTACCAAGCATGGAGGTAGACGCTGTTCCTGGCGTAGACCCCGGGGCCGGCCGCAATCGACAGCAGCCAGTAACACAGCAGCAGCGCCCCCAGGCTCAGGAAGACGCCGGTCGCCCGATGGGTGATGGACAGGACGGCGGTGAGCTGTTTCTTATAAATCCCTAGATGGGGCGACAGCGGGCCCTGGGCTGCAGCCATTTCATTTCCTCGTCATAAATAATTCGAAAAACGGTGGTGGACGCGGTCTTTCCGATACGCCACAGCGGCCGCTGATCAGAAATCGATACAGCGCCCCTTGTATTCCCAATCACCGTAGCGGGTGGGGTCCGGTCCTTCTCTTCCGCCGACTTCCCGGGGGCGGCGTATCGGCGCCTGCGCCGACGGTTGTTCTTTATCACCGCGGTGCGGCGCCCGGGCTTTGCCCCTTTGGCGCCGCATCATATCATGGTCCTTGTCGTTTTTACCGGTCATGTCAGCCGTTGTTTTGGGATATAATTGTCCGGTACAGGGATGGACAAGTATGTTTTTTCTGACAGTGGAATGCAAGATCGATGACCGCGGGCCGGCAAGCGGGTTTTGATGCGCCCGTTCGCATCCGGGCGCATCCGCCGCTGCCGATCCTGGCTGTTCTGGCGGTCCTGCACGGCGGTGCCATTGCCTGCGTGTATTTCGCCTCCCTGCCGTTCTGGTTGAAACCGGTGCTTGTCTTGCTGGTGGCGTCCAGCCTCGTCGCCGCCGGCAGGCGTTATCTGCGCGTGGCCGTCATGGAGCTGGTGCTGAACGCCGGGGATCGTTGGCAGTTGATCGACGACCATGGGGAGGCCCGGGACACTGCGCCGGCGGCGTGTCTGTTCCTGCATCCGGCGCTGGCCATCCTGACGGTGAAGGACGGGAAGGCCGGGGTCTTTCCCTTCGTCCTCTCCCCCTTTAACACTGATCCCGATGGCCGGCGCCGGCTCCGGGTCAGGCTGCGCTTTTCGAAATCGGGTTGAGGTAATGCGCCTTCCCGCCGCGGGATCAGGGCAGGGCGCGGGCGTAGCGGGTGCGTGCGGCGATCCAGAGCTTACGGATGGGGGTGAGTGCCACCCGGCGCTGCAGCAGGGCGTAGCCGTCGCGGCGGATCTCCCGGCACAGTGTTGCCCCCAGGCGGTTCAGGATCAGGATAAACAGGGGGTCCCCGGCCTTGCCCCGGCGATAGGCCTCATCCAGACGGGTGGCGACGGTGTCCACCAGTTCCGCAGCCAGGCCCGCGGCGGCGGCGGGTTCGGCCAGCAGCCTGTCCCTATCCAGGCCGTGGGCCGCCAGCACGGGCTCCGGCAGGGGGTTAATGCCCAGCCGCAGCAAAGGAGGCAGTTGCTGCAGCAGCTCCAGACGGCTCAGCAGGATGCCGGTTTCGGCCGCGGCCGGGGGATCCCCTTTCGCGGCCAGTCGGGCGGTCATGCGCCAGAACCGGCCAATATCAGGCCGGTCCAACCAGGTCTCCAGGTTGCCGGGCTCGACGACCGGGAACAGCGCCTCCACGGCGTCGGGCAGCCGATTCAGTTCGGCGGTTTCCACCCCGCCGGCACCGGTCAGGGCCAGCAGCTCTTCGGAGACGGGATGCCGGGGGTTGCCCGCTTCCAGGCGATCCAGTTCCTCACGCCACCATTGCAGCTTGATCCGTGCCACCCCCGGGTCCGAGGCGGCGAGAAACCCGTCCAGCAGCTCGTGATACAGGGCAAACAGGGCGAACAGGCCCCGCCGTGCCGGTTCGGCGTGGAACAGGGTGGCGTAATGGAGGCTGGATCCCTCCGGGGCGGCTTTGTCGCGGCAATACGCCAAACCCGCCACGGTCACTCCAGCCAGGCCAGCAGTTCCAAGGGGGAGGAGATCATGCCGTCCGCGCCCCAGGCGACGGGGTCCTCTCCGGGCGGGATGTAGCCGTAACCTGCCACGATCACGGGCATGCCGGCGCTGTGGCCAGCCTCCACATCGCGCCTGGCGTCGCCGATGTAGATGGCCCGGGTGGGTACGCTGTCCGCCAGTTCACAGGCGTGCAGCAGGGGAGCGGGGTGCGGCTTGCGCTCCGCCAGGGTGTCGCCGCTGACGACGCAGCTGGCCCGTCGGGTCATGGCCAGCGCCGCCAGCAGGGGATCGGTCAGCCATGCCGGTTTGTTGGTCACGATGCCCCATCGCCGCCGGTCTTTCTCAATATAATCCAGCACCTCTTCCATCCCCGGGAACAGGCAGGTGTGCCCGGCGATGTCCTCGAGGTAGATGTCGAGGAAGCGCCGACGGCGTTCCTCGAAGCCGGGGTCGCCCTCGTCCAGGTCGAAGGCCAGGTTGATCAGCGCCGTGCCCCCCAGGGACACCACCGGCCGGATGGTAGCCAGGGGCAGGGGCGGGCAATGGTATTCTTCCAGCACCCGGTTGAGGGCATGGGCGAGATCCGGCGCCGTGTCGGCGAAGGTCCCGTCCAGGTCGAACAGGATGAGATCGGGGGGCATGTTCAGGCCTCAGTCCCCGCGGCGGGCGTGAACGAGGTAGTTGACCGTGGGCCGGTCCGTGAGGACGGCCCTGTTTACCAGGGGCAGGTAGACCATGCCGCGGATGGAGACCACGGTGAGATTGGCGGCGCGCAGCCAGGCGGCCAGTTCACTGGGCCGGATGAAGCGGGCGTAGTCGTGGGTGCCCCGGGGCAGCAGGCCGAACAGGTACTCCGCCGCCACCACGGCCCCCAGGTAGGATCGCAGGTTGCGGTTGATGGTGGAGAGAAACAGGG
>JARRRO010000145.1:0-5064 GCA_037380645.1 Gammaproteobacteria bacterium
CTCCCGCCAGTGGATCAACAGATCCTTGACCAGAAACGATGCCACGATCATGCGTACCCGGTTGTGCATCCAACCGGTCTCCCAGAGTTCGCGCATACCGGCATCGACGATGGGGTAACCGGTAAGGCCGCGGCGCCAGGCAGAGAACAGGCGCCGGTTCCTGCGCCAGGGAAAGCGCCGGAACTTCTCGTACAGGGGCTGGGTGGGTGTGCGGGGAAAGTGGTACAGGAGGTAATGGGCGAAATCGCGCCAGTAGAGCTGACGCAGAAAGGCCTCGCTTTCCCCGGCGACCGTCATCAGCCCCCGCGCCCGGTCGGCGGCAACGATGCGTCCGGCGACCTGGGCCGGGCTGACCTCGCCGAAGTGCAGGTACGGGGACAGCCGCGAGACCCCGCCCGCGGAAGGATAATCCCGGTGCTGCGGGTAATGCTGCACCCGGTCGCGGGAGAAGCGGCGCAGTGCCCGACGCGCCCCCGCGCAACCCGGTGTCCACTCTTTGTCTATGCCGGCATACCATTTCACCGCCGGCTTCAGCTCCAGCCGGGACAGCGGCTCGGAGGCGGGCCAGACCGACGGCGCGGGGAGACGGCCGGGAGCGGGCAGTGTCGCGGCCGGCGTCTGCCGCTGCAGACAGCGCCGCCAGTAAGGAGTGAAGACCTTGAACGGGGTGCCCTGTGCGGTCAGAATCTCGTCGGGCTCGTTGAGGAGATGGCCGGGAAAACTACGGACCCGGACGCCGGCCTGTTTCAGGCCGCGTTGGATGCGGCGTTCCAGCTTGAGCATGACCGGCTCGTACAGCCGGTTCAGATATACATGGCCGGCGCTGCACTGACGCGTCAGCCGCGCCAGCACCGTCTCCGGGTCGCCACGTCCGAGGATCAGCCGCGACCCCCTGGCGTGCAGCTCCCCGTCCAGGACCTGCAGCGAGCGATGCAGCCAGTAACGGCTGGCGGCACCCGGCTGCCACGGCGCCTCGGCCTCCGGGGCATGAATATAGACGGGGATGACGGGAATCTTGAGGCGGAGGGCATGGTGCAGGGCCGGGTTGTCGGCCAGGCGCAGGTCCCGCCGGAACCAGACGATGGCGGTCTCAGCCACGGCGTAGCTCCACCGTCACGGTAGCAGGGAATGATGGCCGAGGGGATACACAATTATTCAAAAACATGAAAAACAGTTTATCATTCTGCCCGATCGTGATTTAATCCGTTGATTTGAATAGGGCTTTTTATTGCCGTCGGCGGCGCGGCGCGCCATGCAATATGAACGCCGTTCGCCAATAATTATAATTATCAGAAACAGGGGGTTGTCCATGCACAAGTCAGGTTTGGCCAAAGCGGCGGTAATCGTCGCTTTCCTGGCGGCGGTGTTTGCCTGCTCCAATGCCGCGGCCCAGATCGAGGAAATCGTCGTCACCGCCCAGAAACGGCCGGAGAAGCTGGAGCAGGTGCCCATCTCCATCTCCACCTTCAGCGGCGATTTCCTGGAGGATTCCGGCATCCATACCCTGCAGCAACTGGGTGACTATACCCCTAATCTCAGCCTCACCCACTCCAGCCAGGTGGCCAATCAGCGCATCATCATGCGCGGGGTGGGCTCGGTGGGCAACAATGCCATCGATCCCTCGGTGGCCGTCTTCATCGACGGGGTCTATTACCCCCGCCCCGCATCCGTGGTCGGCGGCCTCTCTGACGTGCAGATGGTGGAAGTCCTGCGCGGCCCCCAGGGGACCCTGTTCGGGCGCAACGCCTCCATGGGCGCACTCAACATCCGCACCCGTCAGCCGACCCGGGACTTCGAGGGTCAGGTCCGTGGCAGCATCGGCAATTACGGCGCGCACCACCTTTCCGGCGATGTCAGCGGCGGTCTTACCGATGACGTCGCCGGCAGACTGTCGTTTCATTACGCCAATCGCGACGGTTACGGGGAAAACAGCTTCACCCGCGGCAACAGCCGCTCCGATGTCGGCGCGTGGCGGGAAGGCGGCGTGCGCGGCAAGCTGCTGTTTTCCCCCACCGACAACCTGGACATCACCCTGAACGCCGATTACTCCCGAGTCTACAATGAGGGCACGGTGGTCGCGGTCAAATCCGACACCGTCCTCACCCCAAATTACCAGACCATCCTGGGCCTGGTCCTGGATCCCAACGCCGTGCCCGGGGTGATCCCGCCGGGGGCCCTGGGCCTGGGCCCTATCCCGAATATGTCCAACACCTACAGCTACCACCTCAACCAGGACCAGCAGGACACTGCTAATGACAAGCAATGGGGCGTCTCCGCCGACGTTAAGTGGAAGTTGAATGACTTCACCGTGCGCTCCATCACCAGCTATCGCAAGTGGCATAACCATACCTTCGAGTCCGCCCTGCGCCTGCCGGCAAACCTGCTGAACCGGGACACCACCTACAATACCCGGACCTTTTCCCAGGAACTGCAGCTGCTGTCTCCCACCGGGGGCCGGTTCGAGTATGTGGCCGGGCTGTATTACTACGACGAGAAATACAAGATTAACCAGGACTTCGACCTGGGGCCGGACTTCTGCCTGGCCGCCTCCAACGCCGCCTATCTGCTGAATTACAACGCCGTGCTGCAGGCCGGTGGCACAATGGCCATGGCCAACGCCCAGGGACTCACAGCATCCGGCGCGGCCTACACCGTCTGCAACCCGCCCTTCAGCCAGCTGAACGGCGCCGTGCAGGCCGACTTCCACCAGAGCGTAACCAGTTTCGCGGCCTACGGACAGCTCACCGTCAATCTCACCGACCAACTGCACCTCACCGGCGGCCTGCGCTGGACCCGCGATGAAAAGGAAGGCAGCTTCATCCAGGCGGTGAACAACATCGCCATGAGTCCGGCGATACTGGATCTGCGCATCGCCGAATCCGATCCCAATCTCAAATTCAACGACGACCGGCTGACGTGGCTGGCCAATCTCAGTTACAACCTGACCGGGGACATCATGGCCTTCGCCACCTATTCCACCGGCTATAAATCCGGCGGCTTCAATTCGGACGGCTTCAATTCCATCGGCCTCGCCACCAGTAACTCCCGGGTGTTTAACTCGGAAACGGTGGACGACTACGAGTTGGGCCTGAAGAGCCGGCTGTTCGACAACCGCATGCTGGCCAATTTCACCCTGTACCGCACCGAGATCAGCAACTTCCAGGACCGCCAGTTCGACGGTGTGAACTTCTTCGTCAAGAACGCCGGCAAGCTGACCCAGCAGGGCGTTGAGCTGGACATCACCGCCCGGCCGGTGTCCCGGCTCTACACCGTACTGGGGGCCAGCTATCTCGATTCCGAGTTCAATTCTTTCCCCAACGCCACCAACCTGCCGGCCGTGGTGGCGGCGACCCAGGCCGCCAACCGCGCCACGGGCATGCTGAATCCCGTGCCGCCGCTGAACCTGAAAGGCAAGCGCAATCACTTCTCGCCGGAGTGGCAGCTGTCCCTGATGGGTGAATGGACCGACTCCCTGCCCGGCACCTCACTGAACTGGTTCCTGCGCGGGGAATACCAGTACATCGGCAGGCAGAATGTGGGAGCCGAGACCAACCAGAACCCTCAATCCATTCAGAAGGCCTACAGCCTGGTCAACGCACGCATCGGCCTGCGCGGTGGCGGTGACAAATGGGAGTTGGCAACCTACGTCAATAACGCCACCGATGAGGGCTATTGCCAGACCATCTACAACCAGCCCATAGGCACCACCCTGGGACTGGTGGACCCCGCCACCGGCGGCGGCCTGCAACGCTGCGTCCTCGGCGCACCGCGGACTTTCGGCGTGGAAGCATCGTATCGGTTCTAATAGTCACAAGTAAGAGCTACTGATAACAGTCCACAAGTAACAGGGCTTGTCATCTCGAGCAATAGGAGAGAGCTTTGCTATTTCTCCTGCTCTTTCAGAACAGGATTGCTTGCGGTGCCTGAAATTACATGGAGCGATGCCGGTCCCGAATCCTCCGGGCTGGCTTCTTAATCCTGCAGGACGGAGACGCTTTCGGTGGTGGCGGAGAGACGGTGGATGAGGGTGCGCAGGAACACCTTGAGAAAGCGCACCTGGCATTTCAGCGAGACCTCGGATATAACCGTGGAGTTTATCTTTAGCAGTTCGGTGCTGGTGCCGGCGATGATGGTGGCGGTGCGCGTGGTCTTGGCCAGGTACCCCATTTCTCCGAAGCAGTCGCCGGCGGTCAGTTCCCGGATTACCTTGTCATGCTTCGTGACCAGGACGCTTCCGCTGATGATGATATAGAAGCAGTCGTCCAGCTCGCCCTCGAGGATGATTCTGTCCCCCTTCTTGTAGGACTGCCAGTTGCTTGCCTTCATAATCTCCCGCAGTTCCTCGTCGGGAAATCCCTGAAAGAATTCCAGTTCCTTAATGAGATTGAACTTCTCTTCAATTGAAATCTTCTCCTCCTGGCCCTCCAGGTTATTGAAGGCCCTGCTGAGATCGGTCGCGATATCCACGCCGTTCGCATATCTTTGCCCGAGGTCCTTGGCCAGGGCCTTTTGCACGATCTTTTCGAGGGCATCCGGCAAATCCGGTCTGATCTCCTTCAGCGGCGTCGGATCTTCGTTGAGAATGCTGTTGATCAATTTGGAGAATGACTCCGACTTGAAGGGGTGCCGGCCGGCCAGCAGTTCGTACATGATCAGCCCCAGGGAAAAGATGTCCGTCTGATGCCCGACCTGGTCCTCCCGCAGCTGCTCCGGTGACATGTAACGGGGCGAACCCATGACGCCCATGGGCTGGGTCTGGCTGTCGTCCGGCTTGTTGACGTGGGCGATGCTGAAATCGCTGATCTTGACGTCCAGGTCCTCGGTCAGGAGTATGTTGGAAGGCTTGATATCCCGGTGTATGACGTTCTTGCCGTGGGCATAGTCCAGCGCCCTGGCGCACTTGAAAACGATCTCCACGACCCTGTCCACCGGCAGCAGAGTTTTTTCCCTGGTATAGGACTTGAGGGTCTTGCCACCATCGATGTACTCCATGACGATATAGCAGGTCTCGCCTTCGACGCCCGCATCATAGATGCCGATTATGTTCGGATGGGTCAAGGTGCC
>JARRRO010000146.1:0-5046 GCA_037380645.1 Gammaproteobacteria bacterium
GGCTGGTTACGCGGATGCACCGCTGGCCCAACCCGCATCCTTATCACTTACGGCTTGAAGCTATTCTATGCCGGGAGGCTTTCCGAGATATCCTTGTGCAATTTTATCAGCGGCCTGATGGTCTCCGGGTTACGCCGGCCCCAGCCGCATTCGGTGGCGATGCCGTAATCGCCCTTATGAAGACACCGGTTCATCGTTTGAAAACAAGCCGCGTTCAAGAATAAATGATATTGGAGCCGCGGCAAATGCGCAACCGGTCCCGGCGACGTCATGCCGTATATCATGCCGAGCATCAAGACACCTGGAAACAGGCGAAGAATATAAAGACTGTTTCATTCAATCGACTTTCTTTGAAGTTACTACTGTCACGGTTCATGGTCAGGAAGCAGGATGCCCGGTGCCGATGAAAACCTTCACCTTTTCCCTTATACTGCCCGCTCACCTCAACTGCCAATTGGTCTGCGGGGATCACTTATATGGCGAGTTCGACAGTCGAACCTGCGGTTCCGGCGCAGTCGCCGAGCACGGAATACTCAACCGGCTACCGCGCCTGGCTCCTGATTATCCTGCTGCTGGTCAATGCGTTGAACCTTGCCGACCGCCAGGGCATGGCAATAACGGCGCCGGCCATCAAGCACGATCTTGCCTTGAGTGATACCCAGCTCGGCCTGCTGCTGGGCCTGGGTTTTGCAATCTTCTTCACGCTGCTGGCTCTGCCGATTGCACGCATCGCGGAGCACTGGAGTCGCACCCGCATCATCGCTATCTCGGTTGCCGTCGCGGGCACCATGCTTTCCCTGTGCGGCATCGCGAGAAACTTCTGGCAATTCCTGCTGTTTCGCATCGGCGTGGGGGCAAGCGATGCCGGTTTCGGCCCGCCAGTCGCCTCATTACTGGGAGATCATTATCCTGCCAGCAAGCGTGCCTCGGCTAACACCATCATCTGGCTGGGCGCCCCCCTGGGCGCAGTGGTCGGATCCGTCGCGGGCGGCTGGATCGCGCAGGAGTTTGGCTGGCGTTTGTGGTTCTTTGCTTTGGGAGCTCCCGCCCTCGTGCTCGCGGCTGTAGCCTTCTTCACGTTACGCGAGCCGCTTCGCGGAATGTCTGACCAGTTTGCGACTTCCGGTAAACCACCCGGGATGATGGAAGTATTGCGATTCCTCTGGGCCAAGCGATCCTTCCGCCATATCTTGATCGGTGCGGGGCTCGCTGCGATTTCAATGAACGCGCTCGGCCAGTTCTTCGCGCGTTTTTTTGTCTCCACATTTCACATCGGCTTCGCGCAGGCGGGCGGCATACTCGGCATGATGGCGGGAACGGCGATGACTTCGGGACTGCTGATTGGCGGCTTCGGCATGGACCGGGCCGGCAGACGCGATCGCCGCTGGTATGTCTGGGGACCGGCCATCACCCTGTGGATCAGTGCGCCGCTGTTCATCCTCGGTGTATCACAAACAGCACTTTCCGCCACCATCATATTATTATTGATCGGTCACGTATCCCTGTTCGTATTCTGGTCGCCCACGCTGGCTCTCGCCATGAATATGGTGGGCGCGAACATGCGTGCCTCATCCGCCTTTGTGATCAACGTGGTGCTGGGCCTGGTCGGCATCGGTCTGGGGCCGACCCTGATCGGCATCTTCAGTGATTTCTTCGCCCACCGGGCCTTTGGGTTGGGTGATTTCGGCATGCAATGCCCGGGCGGCGCCGCACCGCCGGATGCGGCAGCGAATCTTGCCCGGGCCTGTGATCTCGCCTCGGCCACGGGGGTACGCAACGCCATCACCGTGATGTCATTATTGTTTCTCTGGGCAGGGCTGCATTATTTCCTGGCCGCGAAACATCTGGATCGCGATCTGGACACGCATTACGCGAAGTAGAGCAGAGCCTTGCGGGCAGGAACCGCTAATCTCTCCGGTTATTGCCGCTCGCAGACTATTCCTTGGTTTTTCCGGAAACGTCTGTCTGTGATCGCCGGGCACCAGTCCCTCCCGGTACGCGTCCGTGCCAACACATGTCGCACACGCTGTCCCCCAGCGACAAGGTGTGCACGCGGCTGTAATGCCCGCGCCGGCCGTCGCTGGCGATGAGATCCGCACCCGGCCAGTCATACCGGCACCAGGAATCCCGAAACGCCTGCAACTCGCCCCGGTCGCCTTCCCGCTCGAGCAAACGCCGGACGAAGGTGTGAGGTGGACAATGGGTCCAGTGCGTGTAGGTGTCGCCCTGCTCTGTCCATACATTGACTTCATAACCGGGTCTGCCGGGCGCGCTGAACGGAAAGATCATCAGAGTGCGAAGGATCCTCTCCATGCGCCGACCCGGATCCCGCACAAGGGCGCGAAACGGAAGAGACACCATTCGCAGCATCAGACTGTAAATCTTCCAGCCGATGTCGGCGACGAGTATCCCGGCATAATCCCGCTTCACCCCGCGGTCAAGCAGGGCCTGGTAGGCCGCCGTGGTCACCACCGCCAGGAACACGTTATGGCGGTTGCCGAAGGTGGGGAGCTCATCGAGTTCCGCCATGGGCAGCAGCGCATCGACCCGGATCCATGTCTCGCCGAGGTAGGCCTTCACATCCGGCTCCAGCCAGCGGCCACTGCCCGGATCGCGCTCGTCAAACAGCCGTCCCTTCAATATCTGGCGCGCTGCCCTGCGCAACAGTGGCTTATAAACCACTTTCCACAAACCGACGGCGAGTCTGTTGATGCCTCTCATGTTTTATGAAACAGATGCTGTCATCGGGCTCCGCCTCGACATGCCGTGGTATCGTGATAGAACAAGATTAACATACACAGCCCTGGAGCAGGACCCTTGCCACGTTTCACGGCGTCGGCGGGCAAGGCGGCTGTGAACGTCGTGCTAGCTACTGCGGCTACTTCAGGTTTGGTTGTTCACTCAATATACCTCTCGTTCGCGCCTGGCTATATCGGCCGTTTCACCTTCTATAAAAACGCGCTTTATTTCCGGGAATTGGCCCTTTATCCTGCGATTCAGGCTTGCGACTTCGTTCTGGACCCGCTCGGCAGTGGCATCGGGATCGAAGCGGACGCTGATGGTGACGAGGATGAATTCCGGGCCCATGTGCAAGGTTGCCACTTCGTTGATCTGCCTCGCGATCGGTGACGCCGTGACGATGCTGCGAATGCCCTGCACCACGTTGGGATGGGCCGGTTCCCCAATCAACAGGCCCTTGGTTTCGGCGGCCAGCCAGATGGCGGTCAAACCGAGAATTATGCCTATGACTATCGAGGCTGCACCATCAAACAGGGGGTTGCCGGTCAGCTGCCACAGCAACAACCCTATCCCTGCCGACAGCAGGCCCAGGATGGCGGCGGAATCCTCGAACAGCACCACGAATAGATTGGGGTCCTTACCGCGGCGCACCGCCTCCAGTATGCCATAGCCACCACGCCTGCGGTTGAATTCGCGAAAGCCGAGTAACCAGGCTCCGCCTTCAAAGATCATGGCCAGCACCAGTACCACATAGTTGGCATAAACATGACTTATCGGTTTGGGGTGAAGCAGATGGTAGACGCCCTCATAGATGGAAATACCCGCCCCGAGGGAAAACAGCAGAATCGCAACAACAAAGCTCCAGAAATATATCTCCTTGCCATAGCCGAAGGGATGCTCCTCGTCCGGCGGCCGGGCGGCGCGTCTGAGCCCCACCAGGAGGAGGATCTGGTTGCCCGTATCGACCACCGAGTGTATCCCCTCGGCCAGCATGGCCGCGCTGCCGGTCAGGAAAGCGGCAATGAATTTCGTCAGTGCAATCAGCGCATTGCCGGTCAGGGCGGCATAGATGACTGTTTTTGAGCCGTGCGATGCTGGTTGTTTGTCCATTTCCTGGCCTGGTTGATTTCGGGTCAAACGGAGGCAGAATGGGATCTGTTCGCCATTATAAACGCCGGCAATGCTGTCCGCAGCATAGAATCTTTATTTTACCACCGGAGGGAGGCCTTCAATGAATGACAATCTGCTTTTACTGATTTTACTGGTCTGGTTCATCGTTATAGTGACCTGGGCGATACTGCCCTTCATCTTCATGGGCACCAACAGGCGTCTCGACAGGCTGGTATCCGAACTCCGGGAAAACAACAGCCTGCACGCCGAGACGAATAACGCACTGGGAAAGATCTATACCCAGTTGGGAAAATTCAAGGATTCTGCTTAGGCGGTGTGTTGTAACGGCGGTGACGGCGCTGAATCCAAATGGATTTTGATTTGATCCCGGTGCAGTAATGAAACCGGGCATGGATTTTATCGCTTCATCTTCCCGGATCAACCAGCAGCGGTCTTTGCCCGGGGATAGCGAAAACGAGATCCTTTCCGGCAAACAGCGAGTGATGTCCGGCGACAACAGACTTTACCCTTTTGATATCAGGTATTATATCCACATTCACGGACCACTTTTCATTAGACAGAATGCGTTGGGACCCTTCTTTTTCTCCCTCCAGAGTCCACCGGCTTCCCGCTTTTTTCCCGGTGATTATAATATCGCCGATATAATTAATATGTCCGCTCAGAATGTTTATAAGATTTCTACTTGGCTTCAGTTTCACGTCTGGATACATGTCATCGTCAGTGATTAATCCAGAAATATAATATCTCCCGGCCGGGACAGTCTGGTAGACAAATCCATTTTGTTGTTTTGCACCAAAACCATGGTGAATAAATTCATTTTTATATCGCTTCAGATGTAGCTCTTTATGTGTTTTGATATTTTTAATGACAATTTCATTAATCAGCAGGGAATAGCCCCTGAAATTCACGTTTGCAAATAATATGGTTTCAGGATGTGATTTATTCTCCTGCGCCTGTGCCGCCTGAAATAACAGGATAAATCCACTGCAAAAGATTAGCCGTAACAATACTGATCTATGATTGTCAATTACCATTCGGGATCGTCGTCATAGCGAAACATTACCGATCCGGAAAGACTCATGGCGCGGACCGGCGTGGCAACCAGGAGCACGGCGACTATGGACAGCAGACCGGCCTCTTTTCCGGAGGGCACATTAATCATTGCCACCTCGTCCT
>JARRRO010000147.1:0-5033 GCA_037380645.1 Gammaproteobacteria bacterium
CAGCTAGGGAGACAGCATGTCCTTGGTCTCCATGTTCATGCCGAGATTGTCCATGGCGTAGAACAGGGCGAGCACGGCCAGCAGCGGCAGGATGATGACAACGGCGATGCGGGTCCTCTGAACCAGATCGATCCAATATTTCAGCAGGCGTTGTCCGCTTTGTCTTAATAAACGCATGAAGGTGAATAATGTATTGTTATGGGTTCTTATCCGGGAGAGCTGCGCCCCCGGATAAGACCATACCTGGTCCGGGAGGTTTTATAGCGGCCGCAATTATACGCGGAAAACGTGTTTCTTTCCCGCTTCGGGTTCACAGTTCGGCGGATAACTCCTGCGTTGCACGGGTAATCGGTGGTCGCCTTTCGGCAGGGGGATGTAGGTAACATACAACACGCGCCAGAGGTGGCCGGGAAGTCGTTTAACGCAGCGGTTTCATCGCGGCCGGGTCCTGCCCCAGCTGCCGCAGCCGACCTGTGGCGGCCCGGTAGCCCCGCGCCAGTCTCAAAAGGCGCGGCAGCTGGTCCGGTCGCTGCAGCAGGGACAACAGGATCCCCCCGATCCGGGCCCGCCCGTAGGCGTCAGACTGGGCGAGGATGAAATCGGGGATGCTGAGGTCGGCAGGGTCGACAATTACGCGCATCACCAGGGAAGGGACGCCTGCTGCCGCGGCCGCTTCCAGCACGGCGGCGCTCTCCATATCCGCAGCGATTGCACCGGTGCTTCGATGCAGGGCGCGCTTGTCTTCGCTGTTGCGGATGACCTCTGTAGCGTCAAGCAGGCCGCCGACGTGCACGGGAACGCCCCGCGCGGAGAGCCCGCGTATGACCGCCGTGCGCCAGGCGACGTCCGTCTCGTGGTGGCCGCTGTCCAGGATGACCCGGTCCGGGACAACGACGTCGCCGGCGTTGAGCTCCACGGCCAGGGCCCCCGCCGTGCCCAGGCTCAACAGATACTCGGCGCCGTTTGCCAGCAGGCATTCCGTCCCCCGCCGCGCCCTTGCCGCGCCCGCGCCGGAGACGAACAGGGAGACCTCGTCGGACAGTCGGATGAGAGTCTGCAGACCGGGCCGGCGAATCAGGCAGGCGGCCTCCGGGAGCAGGGCGGTGAGGATGCCGATACGGGCCAAGGCGCGGATCAGGTGGACTCGGCCTGGGGGGAGTAATCGTCCGCCACCGCCCCCGCGGGCAGGCCTCGGGCGGTCAGGTAAAACAGCAGCTGCAGGGCGGTGTCGTGGCGGGTCAGCAGATTGGTCAGGAGTACGGTGCCCTTGACGCTGCGGCGGGATATCTTGACCTGCTGGCCGTCGGTGTAATCCCGGCGGCGGTTGATCTTGCGCAGGGTCAGCACCGCCATCCCCAGGGCCCACAGGCAGAAACGGCGGATCCCCGTCTCCCGCGGCGGAATGAGCAGGGTATAGCGCAGGGCATTGGCGAGGTGGGCGCGCGCCACGCCGATTAAGTGCCCCATGGCCTGCTGGTATTGCGGCGTGATGGCCTCCCTGGACAGTGCATGCAGGTCCGCCCCGTAGCGGAGGAAGATTTCCTGCGGCAGCCAGCACATGCCGCGCGCCTGGTCATCCCACACGTCCTTGAGGATGTTGGTCATCTGCAGGCCCTGGCCGAAAGAGACGGCAAGCGGCATGAGTTCTTCCCGGTGCCGGTCTATCTCCGGGGAATAGTCGCAGAAAAGTTCGGTCAGCATCTCGCCCACCACGCCGGCCACGTAATAGCAGTACTTGTCCATAGCGGGGAGGTCCTTGAGCCCGTGGCGCACGTCGCTTTCCTGGTATTTCACCATGCCCTCACCCATGATGCCCACGCAGCGCTCCAGCGCCGCCCGCTGGCGGGGGTTGAAACTGTGGGTGATGCGGATCACCGCGGGGGTGTTTTCGATCAGATCCTGTTCCGCCTCGGTCGCGGTGAGCAGCGGCGCCAGGCTGCCGGCAAAGGGCGCCGCCTCCTCCTCCCCGGAAACAACCCGGATAAACTGATCCGCGAACCGCCGTTTCTGCTCATTGCTCATTCCCTCGTCGTCTTCAATGGTGTCAACGATGCGGCACAGCAGATAGGCATTGCCGACGACGCGCGACAGGGCGGGGGGGAGCTGGGGGATGGTCAGGGCGAAGGTCCGCGACACCCCCTGCAGGATATGATCCTGGTAGGCGTGGTCGGACGCGGTGGCCGTGGCTGTCTGAGGTTTATTCATTAATTATGCAGGGTGTGTCGTCCTGCCGGATTATGACAAATACCGGGCGGCAGGAAAACGCGCATTGTCTCCGGTTACGGGGGGCGGGGGGAGCCTTTCCGGCCCGCGGTCGGTTAAAACCAACGCTTGCTTTCGATGTAATGCAGGGCCAGCAGTGCCGGCGGTTGCAGGTGGCGGAGACCGCGGCGTCCACTTCCTCTTCCCCGGCCGAACAGGGGCGGTCATAAAAAAATGGTCGGGGTGACAGGATTTGAACCTACGACCCCTGCCTCCCGAAGGCAGTGCTCTACCAGACTGAGCTACACCCCGACGTTATATTAATGTTCGAGACCGGCCTCACCCCCTCCGGCGCGAAGCTGTTAATAGACGCGTTCCACCGCGAATCGGGCCAGGGCGCGCAGGGCTTCGAGGTAGTCGCTTTGGGGCAGGCCGGCGATCGCCGCCAGGGCCTTGTCGGCCTCATCCCGGGCAAGCTGCGCAGTGTACGCAATGGCCCCGGTCTCTTCAATGGCGGACTGGATCGCCGCCAGCTCCTTCAGGCCCCCGGTCTCGATGGCGTGCCGGATCAGTCCGGACTGGGGGGGAGAGCTGTGGGCCATGGCGTAAAGCAGGGGCAGGGTGGGCTTGCCTTCCGCCAGGTCATCGCCGATGTTCTTGCCCAGCTGGTCGCTGGAGGCGCTGTAGTCCAGTACGTCGTCGATCAACTGATAGGCGATGCCCAGGTGCCGGCCGTAGTCACCCATGGCCAGTACCCGCTCCTCGCCGCAACCGCTGACCACGGCACCCAACTGTGCCGCCGCCTCGAACAGTTTCGCCGTCTTCTTGAAGATCACCTGCAGGTAGCGTTCCTGCGTGGTGTCGGGATCGTGGCGGTTCAGCAACTGCTGAACCTCGCCTTCGGCGATGGTATTGGTGGTCTCGGCCATGATGTGCATGATGCGCATGGAACCCACCTCCACCAGCATCTGGAAGGCGCGCGAGTAGAGGAAGTCCCCCACCAGGACGCTGGCTTCGTTGCCCCAGCGCTGGTTGGCGGTCTCCTTGCCGCGCCGGAGCAGGGAGGCGTCCACCACGTCGTCGTGCAGCAGGCAGGCGGTATGGATGAATTCGATCACGGCGGCCAGGTTGATATGCTGCTCTCCGGGATAGGAAAAGGCCCCGGCGCTGAGCAGGACCAGGGCCGGCCGCAGCCGCTTGCCGCCGCTGTTGACGATGTAGTGACTCAGCTGGTTGATGAGGACGACGTCCGTATGCAGGCGCCGCTCGATCTCGGCGTTGACCTTCTCCATGTCCCCGGCGATGAGGCCGCGGATGAGGTCGAGATCGGACGGCGGCGCTGCGGGGGTATTGATACCGGCTTGGGTCATCGGCTAGAAATCCAACTGGTCGGACGGGTTATTTTGCCAAGCCGGGGCCGGATTGCCAATTGCTAACGCAATTTCCGGCCCCGGTACTTGTATCCCCGGGGCCGATTCCTTAGAATTTGCCCCCTTTCTTAACGGGCGCCCAGGCGGATCAGAGCGGAGACAGAAGGATGTATGCGGTAATCAAGAGCGGCGGCAAACAGTATCGGGTCCAGGAAGGCGACACCATCAAGGTGGAGAAGATCGAGGCCGGCGAGGGCGACAAGGTCACCCTGGACGAGGTACTCCTGGTCGCAGACGGAGACAGCGTCAAGGTGGGTACCCCCCGGGTGAAGGGCGCGACCGTCTCCGCCACGGTCAAGTCCCAGGGGCGGGGTCCCAAGATCCGCATCATCAAGCTGAAGCGACGCAAGCATTACCGCCGCCAGGCGGGTCACCGGCAGGCCTACACCGAACTGGCCATTACCGGCATCAAGGCCTGAGCGCGGCGACAGGAGGACAGTACCATGGCACACAAAAAGGCTGGCGGCAGCACCCGTAACGGACGTGATTCCCAGTCCAAGCGCCTGGGCGTGAAACGCTACGGCGGCGAGACCGTCAGGGCCGGCAACATCCTGATCCGGCAGCGCGGCACCAAGTTCCACCCCGGCGTCAACGTGGGCTGCGGCCACGACCACACCCTGTTCGCCAAGGCGGACGGCAAGGTCGTGTTCGAACAGAAGGGCCCGAAAAAGCGCACCTTCGTGAGCGTGGTGGCGGCGAGCTAGCAATCCCTGAATACGTCCATCCGGGACAAAATGGCTAGAAACCCCGCCGTCGAGCGGGGTTTTTTATGCAGTACCAGCCACTAGCTACAAACCACAAACGATAGCTCCTAACCACCGGCAGGCTGGATAAACACTTTCTGAAATCCGATTCTGTTCGGGATATTCTTGTTGCTTTGGACTGATAGCCTGTAGCTTTCCGTTATGAAATTCGTCGATGAAGCGACCATCCGGGTCCTGGCCGGCAAGGGCGGTGACGGCTGCCTCAGTTTCCGGCGGGAGAAGTACGTCCCGCGCGGCGGTCCCGACGGCGGCGACGGCGGCGACGGCGGCAGCATCTACCTGGTGGTGGACGAGGGGCTGAACACCCTGGCCGATTTCCGTTACAAACGCCGTTTCGCCGCCGAAAACGGCCGGCCCGGCGAGGGCCGCAACCGCAGCGGGGCGAAGGGGGAAGATATCAGCATCCGGGTGCCCCTGGGGACCCTGGTGGACAACCAGGACACCGGCGAGCTGCTGGGGGACATGGTGCGCGATGCTGGACCGCTGCTGGTGGCCCGTGGCGGGGTGCACGGTCTGGGGAACGCCCGCTTCAAGAGCAGTACCAACCGCGCCCCGCGCAGGACCACCAAGGGGACCCCCGGCGAGGAGCGGCCCCTGCGCCTGGAGCTGCGGGTGCTGGCCGACGTGGGCCTGCTGG
>JARRRO010000147.1:5143-7652 GCA_037380645.1 Gammaproteobacteria bacterium
GAAATCCACCCTGATCCGGCAGGTATCCCGGGCCCGGCCCAGGGTGGCGGATTATCCCTTCACTACCCTCTATCCCCACCTGGGGGTGGTGCGCCTGGGCGAGGGGCAGAGTTTCGTCATTGCCGACATCCCCGGCCTGGTGGAAGGGGCCGCGGAGGGGGCGGGGCTGGGGGTGCGCTTTCTCCGGCACCTGTCCCGGACCCGGCTGCTGCTGCACCTGGTGGACGCGGGCGCGGCGGCGGAGGCGGCGGAAGTGGAACGGCAGATCACCCTCATCGAGGCGGAGCTGCGCGGCTATGATCAGGGCCTGGAGCAGCGGGAGCGCTGGCTGGTCCTGAACAAGATCGATCTCCTGGACGAGCAGCGGCTTGAGGCCCTGCGCCGGGATCTGGGGGAACGCCGGGTAGGAGGGCGGCCGCTGTTTACGATATCCGCCGCTACAGGAAAAGGCTGCCCGGAACTGATGGGCGCCGTCCAGCAATGGCTGGAGGGACGAAACCAAAATACACAACACGGGGAGCACCATGACACAGTCCAGGAATAAGCTGCGCCAGAGCCGCTGTTGGGTGGTCAAGCTGGGCAGCGCCCTGTTGACCAACGACGGCATCGGCCTGCGCACCGACACCCTGGCGCAATGGGTGGCCCAGATCATGGCACTGCGTCGGCGCGGCATAGACGTGGTAGTGGTCTCCTCCGGGGCCATTGCCGAGGGCGTGGTCAGGCTGGGCATGCAGCGCCGCCCCCACGCCCTGCACGAACTGCAGGCCGCTGCCTCGGTGGGCCAGATGGGGCTGATCCAGGCCTACGAGGCCGGTTTTCAGAAATACGGCACCCACACCGCCCAGGTCCTCCTGACCCACGACGACGTCTCCGACCGGCGCCGTTACCTGAACGCCCGCACCACCCTGCGTACCCTGGTGCGGCTGGGCGCCGTGCCGGTGATCAATGAAAACGACACCGTGGCCACGGAGGAGATCCGCTTCGGCGACAACGACACCCTGGCTGGCCTGGTGACCAATCTTATGGAGGCGGACCTTTTGGTCATGCTCACCGATCAGGCCGGCCTGTATGATCGGGACCCGCGCCTTCACCCCGACGCCGCCATCATCCGCGAAGGACGGGCGGGGGACCTGGAGCTGGAGCGTTGCGCCGGCCGGGGCGGGGAGCTGGGCCGCGGCGGCATGCTGACCAAGCTGCGGGCCGCCGCGACGGCGGCCAAATCCGGGGCCGCCACCGTCATCGCGTCCGGCCTGGAGAAAGATATTCTGCTGCGCCTCGCCGACGGCGAGGAACTGGGCACCCTGCTGGTTCCGGAGCTGGGGCCGGTTACCGCCAGGAAGCAGTGGCTGGCGGGACAGCCGCGGGTGAACGGAAATCTGCGTCTGGACAGCGGAGCGGTGCGGGTGCTCCGCGAGCAGGGCAAGAGCCTGCTGGCGGTGGGGGTCACCGCCGTGGAAGGCCGGTTCCGGCGCGGGGAGATCGTCGGCTGCCTGGATCCCGAAGGGCGGGAAGTCGCCCGGGGACTGGTGAATTACAGCGCCGAGGAGGCGCGCCGGATCATGGGCCAGCCCAGTGACCGGATCGAAAAACTGCTGGGGTATGTGGACGAGCCGGAGCTGATCCACCGGGACAATCTGATCGTCCTCTGACTGCGGCGGCGAATCGCAGTTTCTACAGCGCCTGGATCTGCTTGTTCAGCCGGCTCTTGTGACGCGCGGCCTTGTTCCTGTGGATGATGCCCTTGTTGATCATCTTGTCGATGACGGGAATGGCTTCGCGATAGGCTGCCACCGCCGCCTCCTTGTCGCCCTTGGCGAGGGCGGTGACCACCTTCTTGATCTGGGTGCGCAGCAGGGAACGCTGGCTGTAGTTCTGGATCCTGCGCCTGAAGGCCTGGCGGGTCCGTTTTTTGGCTGATGCGATATTGGCCAATGCAATGCTCCCGGTAATGCTGGTGGAAAGGCGCGTAACTATGCGTATCTGAACGCAATTTGTCAATCCTTGCCGGTGAATGTGCTATCCTCGACGGTTTGGCGAATTGTCCGTACAAACAAGGGGATAACCCCGTTTTGTCAAGCAAACAACCGCAGGCGGCAGCGCGATAATGGGGCGACTGTTCAAATCCACTATGGTGTTCAGCGCCATGACCTTCATCTCCCGGATCTTCGGCCTGATTCGGGACGTGGTTATTGCCCGCTATTTCGGCGCCGGCCTGGGGATGGACGCCTTCATCGTGGCCTTTCGCATCCCCAATTTCCTGCGCCGGCTGTTCGCCGAGGGCGGGTTCTCCCAGGCCTTTGTCCCGGTGCTGTCGGAATACCGGGAGCAGCGCAATCACGAGGAGGTGCAGGCACTGGTGGACCAGACCGCCGCGACCCTGGGCCTGGTCCTTTTGGGCGTGACCGCCGTCGGCGTCGTCGCCGCTCCGGTTTTTATCGCCATATTTGCCCCGGGCTTCCTGGATGAGCCGGAAAAGCAGCGCCTCGCCGTCGGCATGCTGCGCATCACC
>JARRRO010000148.1:0-7370 GCA_037380645.1 Gammaproteobacteria bacterium
GTCGCCGCTGATTTCCGACGTTAGGAGGCTCTCAATCGTAGTCAGGAGGAGACCACACCATGAAAACCAATGAAGGAATCATCAGGGTACTGTTTGCTTTGTTCATTGTCGTCGGGATAGCAGCAGCGTTCTCGGCCCCAGTCTATGCCCATTGCGATGGTATGGATGGCCCCGTCGTCAAGGCCGCACAGGCCGCTCTCGCAAACGGTGACGTGAACTTGGTGCTGATCTGGGTACGCAAGAATGATGAGACCGAAATACGCCAAGCATTTGAACGAACCGTGAACGTACGCAAATTGAGTCCGCAGGCAAAGGAACTCGCTGACACGTATTTCTTCGAAACCCTTGTTCGCATTCATCGCGCCGGTGAAGGTGCTCCCTACACCGGCCTGAAGCCGGCCGGGCGAGATCTGGGACCTGCAATCCCGGCGGCAGATCAAGCGTTGAAGTCAGGAGATGTAGCGCCGCTCACCAATCTCCTCGTTGAACAAATGCGTACTGGGCTCATGGACCGCTACAAACAAGCCATGGCCGCCAAAGGCTTCAAGGCTCAGGATATAGACGCAGGGCGCGAGTACGTGGAGAAATATGTTACATTCATTCATTACGTTGAAGGAATGTATGAGGCGGCCACCCGTTCGGTCAGTGGTCACTACCCCGAGAGCACGGGCGCACACGAAGAACGGTGACAAGAGGTGTCCATCGAGCGCGGCCTAACAACCGGTTGCAGCGGACGCCGCCGCCACTGAACCGGAGCGTTGTGCGTACGCACTCAATGAACTTGGTATATCAGTCACTCTTAAAGATATGTTTGAACGATTTGTCGGACATTCAATGGAGCAGTGTATTGAGATAGTCACTGAACTACTTGGTAAGCCTCCACCAGATTCATTTGTACCGGAGTTGCGGCGAAGGACTGCAATTGCATTAGAAGCAGGGGTTAAAGCAGTAGAGGGTGTTAAAGATGCAATAAATGGTATCAATATTCCTATGTGTGTGGCCTCAAGTGGCTTACATGATAAAATACGCCTTAATCTGGGCAAAACTGGTCTTTTGAATAGGTTCGAAGGAAAAATATTTAGTGTGGTTGATGTTAAAAATCCAAAGCCAGCACCTGATGTCTTTCTATACGCCGCATCCTGCATGGGAGTTCACCCTAAATACTGTGCTGTGATTGAGGATACACCAACCGGCGTAAAGGCGGGTGTTGCTGCTGGCATGCATGTATATGGATTCACTGCAAGTACACCTGAACATCGTTTGAAAGATGCTGGAGCTCATAAGATTTTCGCAACTATGGATGTATTACCGGAATTACTATTAAAGCATTGATGATGACTCAATCATTGCCGCCCAGCAAAGCATCTCGGCCGGCGCTGAAAGGCGGCGCGGCCAAACTTTAAAATTGCGCGTCAAGTGGACATATCCAGAGACATTGTGAGCACAATTGAGTTCATCATCTTCGACCTTGACGGCACGCTGGTTGACAGTGAGGCTATTTGCAACCGAGCGTTCATCGATCTACTGCCTGAACTTGGTAATCGTTCTTCTATAGAAGCCTTGGTCCAAATGAATCGAGGTCGAAAGTTTGCTGAGATACTGTCGGGCCTCGAATTATCGTTTAACCTGGAGCTAGACGCCGGGTTCGAACGCCGCTATCGCAAACGAGTAAAAGAGCTGTTTTCGTTAGAGTTACAACCGATTGAGGGCGTGCCAGAAATGCTCAAAACTCTGGATTTGCCGAAGTGCATTGCGTCGAACGCTCCACTAGCAAAGATAAGCCATGCTTTGGAGGTATGCGGACTGGTCGAACATTTTGAAGGAAACATCTACAGTTCGTATGAAATCGGGGCTTGGAAACCTGATCCAGGTTTGTATCAACACACGATTTCCGATGCTGGTTTCCGTCCGGAACAATGCGTGGTGGTCGAAGATAGTGAGGTAGGCATTCGGGCCGCCGAAGCGGCAGGAATCGGAGCATTCTTGTATGCTCCAGAGCGGTCGTTTTCAAACGAGGAAAACTGTATTGTGTTTCAGTCGATGGATGATCTTGCCGACCTTATTGCCCATCGAAATAATGCCGCCCAACAATGCGCTGCAGCCGGGCGGAAATAATTAGAGACGGACGACGTTTATCTTCGAATTTGTAAACAGAAAATTAGTGACTTATAAAATTTAACCAGGTTCGTTCCCGTTCCCAAATCCTAACCTGATGAATAGCAGCAAAATAATGCTCCCTTTATCAAGTTGATATCTGTAGATGATACGCCACCGGGCACTCGCTGACTCCACAAGGTGGACAGGCCGGATATTGACTGCCTATACTTGATTGCGCCGCCAACGGATTGAAAAAAAGGAAGTTTCTCAGCACGTCCCTTCCAAACCGATATTTAGTAGTATTATCCAACTTGTTCCTTAAATATACCGTGTCGAACATGACGAATCCTGAGGAGAGGAATTCATGTCCACTTTGGATACACATTATTCGGCCAGCGACATCGAGGGGCGAAAGCCGGTGATCGTGTTCTCGATATCGGGGCCGGACTGGCCGGTTCCGCACGGCTGCTTGCTTCCTCGGTCGGTTGCCGCGTCGACTGCATTGAAATGTCTCCCGATTACTGTGCCGGCGCTGCGCTGCTGAACCGGCTGACTGGCCTCGAGGACCGGATCAAAGTGCACCAGGGCAGCGCTCTCGACCTGCCCTTTCCCGATGATTCGTTTGATGTCGTCTGGATGCAAAACGTCGGCATGAACATCGCAGACAAGAGAAAACTCTACAGCGAGATCGCCCGGGTACTCAAGCCGGGCGGCCGGTATGCCTTCCAGGAGATGGCTGCCGGAGAAATGGCGACGTCCTACTTTCCCCTTCCGTGGGCTGCCGACCCTGCCGACAACTTCCTTGTCACCTTTGATGAAATGCGCTTGGTTCTAGGTCAATGCGGCTTTATCTCACAACTGTTTGAAGATACCAGTGACGCTCATTTGAGCAGGAGCAAGACAAATGCCACGCCGTCCAAACCGGGGCAATTGGGCCTGGCTGTATTCGTCGACAATCTGGGAGAGAAAGCCGGGAACGCGCGGCGCAGCCTGGAGGAAGGGCAGGTCCGTCTTGTCAGAGGTGTCTTCCGGGTGAAGCCTTAGGCGACGTATAGGAGCAGTTAACAGGCATGAATCATCGAAAACAGAAGCTAATAACGAATGCATCCATACTGACAATATCAGGTCTCTGGCTATTCCTGCTCGGGATCCAGACTGCGATTGGCCAGGAATCGTCAACGAGGACAGGCAATCGTATCGTCAATCCACTTCCCGTTGAATCTGTGCAGGTACAGGGGATTCGCCGCACTGTGCGTTTCTATCACCCCGGACGACTTTCCAATCATCCGGCGGTATTATTGCTGTTGCATGGCGGTGGCGGTGACGGAGAGCGGTTCCGGCGATTAACCGATCGCGCTTTTGAACGGCTGGCTGATGAAAAAGGTTTTCTGGTTGCCTATCCCGATGCAATCGGCGGCCAGTGGAACGGATGTCGTGCAAACGCATCCTATCACGAGGCGCTTGCCGGGATTGACGAGATCGCTTTCCTGCACTCCGTCGTACGGCGCGCAGAAACAATTCTCGGGCAAGCGCCGGCAGGAGTGTTCGTCGTCGGCTACTCCAATGGAGGTCATCTTGTCTTCCGCCTCGCCCTGGAGGCTCCCAATGATTTCACTGCTCTGGCGGCAATCGGCGCAAGCCTGCCCGTTCCCGGGGAGCGAGACTGCGGTTCCTCCAACACGCCTGTCTCGATTTTTCTGATCAGTGGTACGGATGATCCGATCAATCCCTGGGCAGGCGGAACAGTTGTCCCTCCCGGGGGTGGCTCGCTCGGTCAGGTGATCTCTGTGGAGGCTACCGCCGACTACTTCCGAGGACTTATGGGCAGCACAGACAAACCAAGGATAAAACACTATCCCGATCGGGACAGACAAGACGGTACCCGGGTCGAGACGCGCCGCTGGCTCGTTCAGGGGCGGGAAGTCGTACTGATGGCCGTTCATGGAGGCGGCCATAGCCTGCCATACCCGACGGCTCACTTCCCTGTTGACCTGGTCGGCCGGACCAGTCGCGACATAGACGGGGCGCGCGCGCTCTGGAACTTCTTTCGCCGGCACCTGACGGAAGACTGATTAAAAAAATTATCAAATAGACCGTGTTGTCTAACCGTTCCGGAATCATATTTCACGACCGGGAAGACATATGAAGATAGCCACTAAAAACACTGCCCGGACCTACAGCCGTGATGGCATCAAATCATATTTGTTGGTATCTGGGATTACGACCGATTCCCGGCAGTTAACGACCACGCTTGTAGAGATGGATTCGGGCGGACTTCAACATTTGCATTCGCACCAGCAGGAACAATGCTATTTCATCATTGAGGGTGAAGGCGAAATGACCGTGGGAAGGGAAAAAGCCATGGTGGGTCCCGGTGACTGTATATTTATACCCTCGAATGAACCGCACGGCTTAAAAAATACGGGTGGCGGTTTTTTAAAATATTTCAGCGCCGCTTCTCCCTCATGGAGCAGAAAAGAGCTTGTCGATCTCTGGCCTGATACAAATGGCGGTTAACCATGATCTTGACCCCAAACCATATACTCAGGGGAAACAGATAAAAATGGCACTACTCAACTTAACCGCCAGACTCTGGTCGCGCATTGTCATGCTTAAAGAGAAATCCACACATCTGACATGGTGCAGTGACCTGTAATTGTTGTAATAATATAGAAGTGCTATCGTTATATATCATCGATTATCGGAAATTAAAAACATGAATCATCCCGCTTTAGTACTGTTGGTGAAGTTCCGAACCCCCCTCTCCCTGGACGAAGTTACACAAGTCATTAACAACCGAATTGGCGAGTTCAGAGCGCTTGAGGGGCTGAAGCAGAAATACTACCTGCAGGATGCAATGACGGGCGAATATGCGGGGCTGTACCTCTGGGAATCGACCGATGCCTTTACCGAATACCGCGATTCCGAACTCCGGGCAAGCATCGCCAGGGCATATCAGACTGAGGGGGAGCCCCGGGTGGAGGTTTTTAAGGTAATCAAGGCATTGTGCGACTAGGTATTTATTTCCGGATCGATGGATATCCGCCTTCCGGAAAGTATATATATTCCACCCGAAGATCCTCTTTCCCCCATGGTATTGAAGCTGCAAGAGGTCGTTCCTTTCGGCCGTTCGATGGATGAATACCGCCGCATGTTCGCCCTGTCCGAGGAAGACCTCCAGGCGAATATCATCAGCGTGGCCGACGGGCCGGCGAGCTTCAACGCCGAGATGGCCTCCTTGGGCAGGACCGTGGTATCGGTTGACCCGCTATATCGATTTAGGCCCGAGGAAATTGAGGCCCGGTTCTACGCGGTGGTCGACGACATCATCGCGCAGGTAAGGGCCACCCTGGATGACTGGACCTGGACCTACCACAAGTCACCGGAGCATCTGCGAGAAAACCGGGAAACCGCATTGCGCCGATTCGTCGCCGACTATGACAAGGGGATGTCCGAAGGACGTTACGTGGCGGGAGAACTGCCTGAGCTGGACTATGGGGATGACCGGTTCCACCTCGCCGCCTGTTCCCACTTCCTGTTCCTGTACTCGGATCATCTGACCTATGAGTTCCACCGGGCGTCCGTGCTGGAAATGCTGAGGGTGGCGCGGGAAGTGCGCATCTTCCCGCTGCTTACCCTCATGCAGGACGTGTCGCCCTACCTGCAGCCCCTGGTTTCGGAGCTTGAAAAGCAAGGGTATATTCCCAGCATCGAGAAAATCGATTATGAATTCCAGAGGGGCGGCAATGAAATGCTGCGTATCCAAAAGCCCGCCTGACGCTGATTGAGCAAACCCACGGGAGACAGGCATGCAGTCTCTGAGGGTAATCACCAATGCCGTCCTGGCGCTCGCGCTTTGCGCGGCCGCCCTGTATCTGCCGTTTACGGGATCTTTCTTCCTGCGAGAGCGCTGGCACGCCGAGACCGGCGTCCTGTTCACGGGAACCTCGCTGTACCTGCTGTCGGCCGCCCTGCTGGCACTGGCGGCATTTGCCGCTGCGGTCACCCGCGCCTGGCTCAGCGGCGATATTACCATGCCGCGGGATGACCGGTTCCGTCCACATCCGGACTACAGGGGGATCATCATCGCGCGCTACTGGTACTTCATTGCCGCCGCCCTCGTCTGCCTCGTCGCGGCGTTTCTGCTTGCCGATAAAGTGCCCAGTCCGGCATTCCGGCACACGTCCCGGAACGCCGCGGTCATACGGCAAGTGGCGGGAGGGCCTAAGTGGACAAGCGGAATATCCGCCGCCTATACTTGCCCGGGCGCCAGCGGAATGAACTTGAACCGGACTTGCCGTCATGAGTGAAGCCAGGCAGTACCGCTCCTTGCACGAGTTTTACCCTTATTACCTGAGCGAGCATTCCAATCGCACCTGCCGGCGCCTGCACTTTGCCGGCACCACCGCCGCCCTGGCGCTGCTGGCCGCGGCCCTGGCCACGCAGACCTGGTGGCTGCTGGCGGCGGCCGTGGCGCAGGCCTACGCCTTCGCCTGGGCCGGCCATTTCTTTTTCGAGCGCAACCGTCCCGCTACCTTTACCTATCCCTGGCTCAGCCTGCTCGGCGACTTTCGCATGTGGTGGGAGATCCTCACCGGCAGGATCCGTTTCTAGCCTCACTCCCGGTTATCACTGTCCCGGCGCGTCCGCTTCCTTGCCAGCGGCGCCGCAGCAACTACGGCAGATTTGGTATCATCGTGGAAAATCGGACGGCGTCAACGACAAAATAGCCATGGCTACAGTCCCCGGGGACGTGATCGAAACGGCGGTGGTCGCCTTCACCACCTTCTTCGCGACGGTGGGACCGCTGGACGTGCCCGCGGTGTTCGTGGCCCTGACCCCCGACGCCAGTCCCCGCGCCCGGCGCAGCATGGTGTTCCGCGGCGTGATCCTGGCCGCCCTTATCCTGATCACCTTCGCCTTCGCCGGGCGGCCGCTGCTGACTTTCCTGGGCATCTCCCTCGCCTCCCTGAGGGTGGCCGGCGGCATCCTGCTGCTCTTGATCGGCATAGACATGGTGTTCGCGCGTTCATCCGGCGGCGTCTCCACCACGAAGGAAGAGGCCCGGGAGGCGGCGGGCAAGCGGGACATTTCCGTGTTTCCCCTGGCGACGCCGCTGATCGCGGGGCCCGGGGCCATGGGCGCGGCCATCCTGCTCATGGCCGATACCGGGGGTCACTGGCTGCTGCAGGCCGTGGTCATCGCCATGCTGCTGACCGTGCTGCTGATCACCCTGCTGGGCCTGCTCCTGGCGAACCAGGTGGTGAGGTTCT
>JARRRO010000149.1:0-5917 GCA_037380645.1 Gammaproteobacteria bacterium
GAGGGAATTGAAAAATCTCGTGCAACGCATGTTGATACTGGGACAGTCCGATATAATCGACGCCGACGAGGTGGAGGTGGCCCTGGCCAAACAGGATGTCGAACACCAGAACAGTCAGATCGCCAATTTCGACCTCCCTCTGCGGGAGGCCCGTGAGCGGTTCGAAAAGGCCTACCTCGAATACCAGCTTAAACAGGCCAACGGCAGCGTCAGCAAGATTGCTCGGGTAGTGGGGATGGAGAGAACCCACCTGTACCGCAAGTTGAAATCACTGGGGATAGAGATAAAAAACTAATTTTAAAATTCATGCTATCCGTTCTGATCTCCTGATATGAAAATCATTATTCTCGGCGCCGGCCAGGTCGGCTCTTCGGTTGCAGCCAACCTGGTTAGCGAGAACAACGACATCACCGTAGTCGATACCGACCCGAAAGTGCTGCAGGCGCTCAGTGAAAGATATGATCTTCAAGGAGTGCACGGGGTCGCTTCATATCCATCGGTGTTGGCCAAGGCCGGGGCCAACGACGCAGACATGGTCATCGCCGTCACCAACAGCGATGAAACCAACATGATTGCCTGCCAGGTCGCCTATACGATCTTTCACACCCCGACCAAGATTGCGCGGGTCCGCAATACCGAATACCTGAAAAACGCCGCCCTGTTTTCCCAGGAGGCGCTTCCCATTGACGTTCTTATCAGCCCGGAACAGATAGTCACGGAATATATAGAACGGCTGATTGCCTTCCCGGGCGCGCTTCAGGTTCTGGATTTCGCCGGAGGAAAGGCACAGATGGTGGCCATACGCGTCAGCGAAACCAATCCCATGAAGGGACAACTTATCCGCGCGCTTCCGAAACTGCTGCCGTCCGCGGATTTCCGTATCGTCACACTGTTCCGTCGCGGCGTAAGCATCATTCCGGATGGTGATACCCTCATTGAACGGGACGATGAGTTGTTCATCATCGCTTCGCAAAAGCAGATCCGGTCGCTGCTCAAGCTGATTCGCCAGAAGGACAAGGTCGTCAAGCGCATCATGATCGCCGGCGGCGGCAACATCGGCGTGCGCCTGGCAAAGCTGCTTGAGGACAACTACCAGGTGAAGCTGGTGGAAATGTCTCCGGAGCAGGCGAGAAACGCCTCCGAATCACTCACCCGCACCATCGTGCTGCAAGGTGATGCCGCCGATGAGGATCTGCTGATTGAGGAGAATATCGATGACACGGACATCTTCTGCGCGCTGACCAACGCCGATGAAGCGAATATCATCTCCTGCATGCTCGCCAAGCGCCTCGGCGCCCGCAAGGTGATGTCATTGATCAACCGCGCCGCCTACGTCGACCTCGTTCAGAGTGACGTGATCGATATCGCCATCTCCCCGCAGCAGGCCACCATCGGCAGTCTGCTGGCGCACATACGCCGTGGCGACGTTGTCGTGGTTCACGCACTGCGCAGGGGCGCCGCCGAGGCCATAGAGGCGGTGGCTCACGGCGATACCGACTCTTCCAACGTCGTCGGGCGTCCCATCGAACGCATCCACCTTCCGCCCGAGACAAGTATCGGCGCCATTGTCCGCGGCGATGAGGTCATCATGGCCCATCACGATACAGTCATCGAGGCGGAAGATCACATTATTCTGCTGGTCGCGGACAAACGCCACGTCCCCGAGGTTGAGCGCCTGTTCCAGGTACGGGTTACTTTTCTTTAATGACGTCCCTCCAACAATAAGCCGCCGATACCGGAAAAGCTTTCATGCAATTTGCAGCGATTCAGCGGATTATCGGGGTATTGTTAATGCTTTTCAGTTCTACCCTGCTGGTACCTATCGGTATTTCACTTTTCACAGGCGACGGCGCGTTGGACGCTTTCATATGGGCATTGTCACTGCTGTTGCTCGCCGGCTTGCTATTATGGTTTCCGGTGCGCAAACGGCACCAGGAACTGCGCGTCCGTGAAGGATTCATTGTCGCCTTCGTCATCTGGATAACGGTCTGCATCAGCGGCGCCGTTCCATTCATACTGGCGGCTCACCCACATATGTCGTTTACAGACGCCGTGTTCGAATCAACCTCGGCGCTTACAACCACCGGATCGACTGTATTGGTTGGCCTTGACCACCTGCCAGCGTCGATACTCTACTATCGCCAGCAGCTTCAGTTACTGGGAGGTATGGGTATCATCGTCCTGGCCGTTGCGATTCTGCCCATGCTCGGCGTTGGCGGCATGCAGCTCTATAGGGCCGAGGTCCCCGGTCCCATGAAGGATGCGAAGCTGACTCCACGCATCACTGAAACCGCCAAGGCATTATGGTATATCTACGTCGGCCTGGTCGTCCTGTGTGCCTTTTCGTACTGGCTGGCCGGGATGACGCCCTGGGATGCGATCCTGCACAGTTATGGAACTCTGTCTACGGGCGGATTCTCCTCACACGACGCCAGTTTCGCTTATTTCAACAGCAAGAGCATCTCCCTTGTCGGCAGTCTGTTCATGTTTCTTGGTGGAGTGAATTTTTCGCTTCACTTCCTCGCCTGGCGGCACACTTCCATAAAACAATATTTTCTGGATCCCGAATTCCGTACCTATCTCGGCATCATGGTCGCCATAATAATTATATGCGTCGCGATGCTGCTTGTTGAGCATGTTTACAGCGATCCAGTACTTGCTGTTGTCGACAGCATATTCCAGACCGTATCGATCATGTCCTGCACTGGTTTTACCTCGGCGGTGTTCCAAAAATGGCCGACTTTTATTCCCCTGCTGCTCATCTTTTCAAGTTTTATCGGGGGCTGTGCCGGATCGACGTCAGGCGGCCTGAAGGTTATCAGGGTGTTACTGCTCTTCAAACAAGGGATGCGTGAAATAAAACTGCTTGTTCATCCCAGTGCCGTGATCCCGGTCAAGATAGGCCATCATGTTTTACCGGATCGCGTCGTCGGCGCCATTTGGGGATTTTTTGCCATGTACGTCGTTGTCTTTACGGCGCTGCTGCTCGGCCTGATGGCAACCGGCGTGGACCAGGTTACGGCATTCTCCGGTCTTGCGGCCTGCATCAATAACATGGGTCCCGGCCTTGGCAGGGTCTCCGCGAATTTTGCATCCATTAACCCGGCCGCCAAATGGATCTATTCTCTTTCCATGATCCTCGGTCGATTGGAAATCTTCACCTTAGTGGTGCTTTTGACCCCGGCTTTCTGGCGGAAATAACCGCCGCTGCAGGCGCCTATGGCTTTTGGAGACAGGGAAAAATGGGACCGCATCCACCGCGATGCAGCAGCCGACGAGCCTTGCGCGGCCAGGGTTCTCGCCGAATTCCGCCACCTCCTGCCGCGGCGGGGGACGGCTCTCGACCTGGCCTGCGGCCGTGGCGGCAACGCCTTGCTGCTGGCCAGGGCGGGGCTGGAGACCCACGCCTGGGATATTTCCGCGGAGGCACTGCAGCGCCTGTCCGAACACGCCTCCCGCATGGGTTTGGTTATCCATGCCCGGCAGCGCGATGCGGCCGTCGAGCCGCCGGAGGCGGATTCCTTCGATGTCATCGTCATAAGCCGCTTCCTGGAGAGGACCATCGCCCCCGCGCTGGCGGCGGCGCTCAAAGCCCGGGGACTGCTGTATTACCAGACCTTCACCAAGGACAAGGACCCCGCCGTCGGTCCCGGCAATCCCGCTTACCTGCTGGAGCGCGGCGAACTGCTGAGCCTGTTTGCAGAACTGCGGCCCGTGGTCTATCGTGAAGAAGGACGGATCGGGGACCTTGATAAGGGTTTTCGAAATGAAACCATGCTGATTGCCCGGAAGGAATGACAACTGAAAAAGTGATACATGAATCGTAAGTCGTAAAACGAAACATGTCTGTATTATAGAGCCGGTCTCTCCGTCAGCGCACGATTCACGTTTTACCGTTTAGCATTGCGAGAGATTTTCCAACGATACCAGAAGTAGACATTATGGTTGATATCAATAACCTGGAGGGCATGCTCGAATCGGGACAGGACACCGCCCTGCTGCGCTTCACTCTGGGCAACGTCTTCATCAGGAAGGACAAATACGAACAGGCAATCAAGCACCTGGCCCGCGCGGTGGAACTGGATCCCGGCTATTCCGCCGCCTGGAAAGCCTACGGCAGGGCGCTGGCCGGCCTGGGAAGGATGCAAGAGGCGGAGGCGGTGTACCGTAAGGGTATAGCCATCGCCCATGAAAAAGGCGACAAGCAGGCGGCAAAGGAGATGGAAGTCTTTCTCAGGAGGCTGGAAAAGTGAGGTGTGACAACATGAATGGCTCCTCCCCGTCTACAATCAAGGTTTTTTTACCTCTTACCCCTCACGATCTTGATCAGCCGCTGCATTCTTCACCTTCCTCACCTCCGTGAAGTTTCAAGGTCCCCACCAGATCGGAGACATTCTTCATGTCATACCGTTTCAGGTATTCGGCGACGTCGGCATTGATGCGCGGGCATATCAGCGGATCGTAGAACAGGGCGGTGCCGACACCCACTGCCGTGGCGCCCGCAATAATGAACTCCACGGCATCTTCGCCGCTGGCCATGCCGCCCTGGCCGATGATGGGGACGCCGTGCGGCCGGCACACCTCATGCACCTGATGTACCTTGAGCAGGGCGATGGGCTTGATCGCCGGGCCGGACAGTCCACCCTGGTTGTTGCCGATGACCGGGCGACGGGCATGGATGTCCACAGCCATGCCCATGAGAGTGTTGATCACCGCGAAGCCGTCACTGCCGGCCTCCAGGCAGCGGCGTGCGTTTTCGGCGATGTCCGTCTGGTTGGGCGAGAGCTTGGTGATCAGTGGTTTCGCGGTGGCGCGGCGGCAGGCCTCCACCACCCGGGCCGACATGTCCGGGTGATTGCCGAAGGCGACGCCGCCTTCCTTGACGTTCGGACAGGAGATGTTGATCTCCATGGCGTCGATGGGTGAGTCATCGAAGATCCGCGTCACCTCCTCGTACTCCTCCACGGTAGAGCCGCAGACGTTGGCGATGAAGCGAGTCTCGTCGAAATCCAGAGCCCGACAGAAGGACCAGCGGTGAGTTGAACTTCATCCCGCAGAAGTCCGTCTCCAACAGGCTTGATGCTTGTTTCGAAGGGCTCATGGTTGCGGCGCATACCGGTGACAGGATCGGGTTGCCGACATTATATAGGGTGAGGATCCGTATACCTAGCCCGCCGACCGCTGCGCCTTTCCACCCTTTCCTTTCTGCTATACACTCCCGCCGTGTTTCACGTCGTCCTCTATCAGCCCGAGATCCCGCCCAACACCGGTAACATCATCCGTCTTTGCGCCAACACCGGGGCGGAGCTGCACCTCATCCATCCCCTGGGCTTCAATCTGATCGACAGGGAGCTGCGCCGGGCCGGCCTGGATTACGCAGAGTTCTCCCGGGTCCGGGAATACGCCTCGTTGCCGGATTTCCGGCACGAGGTGCAACCGTCCCGGCTGCTTGCCGCCTCCACCCGGGGAAGCCGCAGCTATGTCGCCATGCGCTATCGGCCCGGCGACGCCCTGCTGTTCGGCCCCGAGACCCGGGGGCTGCCGGCGGCAGTCCTGGCGGAACTACCGACAGACTGCATCCTGCGCATCCCCATGCAGCCGGTGAGCCGGAGCCTGAACCTGTCCAACGCCGTGGCCGTCATCCTGTACGAGGCCCTGCGCCAGAACGGCTTCGGCTTCGAATAGCCGACACTCAGGGCGGGACGTTTCTGCCGGTGACGTTGATGCGCCGGTGGTCGAAAGTCATATGCCGGGGATTACTGAAGGCAGCGTGTTTCATCCGAATGGACAAGGCGACCTGCGTACTTTGCACACAACGGGACCCCGATCGGCAACGGGGACCCGGCTTTCTGGTCAATCGGCCGCTTCCGACTTTCTCTCCCTGGCCAGCAGGGAGTGCACCGCTTCCCGAGCTGCC
>JARRRO010000150.1:0-2165 GCA_037380645.1 Gammaproteobacteria bacterium
CCCGGCACCCCAGCCCGGAGTTCCGGGTGGAAGGCATAACCGGCTCCGAGCGGGGACGGCGGTTGGCGGAATGGATGGAATGCGAGTGGAGCGGGATCGTCTCGGATCTCGATGCCGGGACCCTGCTGTACTACGGCCAGGGCCGGCTGACCGGCGATCTGGCCGCTCCCTCCCGACCTGTCCGCGTCACGGTCGGCACGCCCGTGCGGCTTCAGGCAGGAAATGGTGGCACGGGCGGCGCCTATGATCTCGTCGTCGCCGGCAACCTGGAATCGGTCCCGGAGTGGGATCTGCCCTGGCTGCTCGACCACCTGTTCGCCCGCGCGGGACGCGCCCTCACCGTTGCCGTGGACATCACCAGGCGCGGTGCAGCGCCGGCGGATCCCCTTTGGTGGTGGGCCCAGCTCAGTGATGCCGGTCGCCGCTATCCAGCTGTCCACTGGCGGCTGGCGGTTCGCCACAGGCGCCGGTTGATCCCCGATATCGCCCGCTGGAGCGGCGGCCCTCCTGCGCACATCCCGCCGCGTACCTGGGTGCTCCTCTATTACAAGAGCGGGCACCGCAGCCAGGCCCTGGGGACTGCCGACAGCCTCGGCCTGCCCTATGAGACCCGCGAAATCCACCGCACGATGCTGCGCTACGCGGCGGCGGGACTGACTGCCATGGTGGCGCGCAAGCTCGGTACCGCCGGGCGGCGCCTGCCGGGCGGGATTGAACCGCCGTGGCCGGATGTCATTATCAGCTCAGGGTGGATGACAGGCCTCATCGCCCGCTGGGTGGCGCGCCGGACGGGCGGGGCCACCCGCCTGGTTCTCATGGGCAGGAAGGCGGGGCCGGTGGGAGAATCGGAGGACGTTGTCGTCAGCTGCGGTCACTTTCAGCTGCCACCCCACCCGAGACGTATCGAAACCCTGTTGCCGCCCAGCAAGGTCAACAGGGGACAGCTTGAGGAAGCGGCCGCGCGCTGGCCGCAGCTTTTCGGGGACCGTCCGTCCCCCCGCGTGGTGTTGTTGATCGGCGGTTCCACCCGCAGCTACCGCCTGGACGGACGCGATGCCGGCGACCTGCTGAATCGCGTGCAGGCCCAGGTGCGGGAAGCCGGTGGAACGCTGGCGGTATTGACCAGCCCGCGTACGGGCAGGGCGGCGACGCTGGAATTGCAGCGGGTGGCGGGAGAGGATGTCATCGTCGATTTCTGGCAGAAAGGGCGCCGGGACAATCCCTATCTGGGCTATCTGGACGGCGCGGATATCCTGATCGTCACAGGGGAGAGTGAATCCATGCTGGCCGAGGCCGTCACTGCAGGCAAGCCCGTTTATATCGCACCGCTGCCCCGGCGGCGGCAGACTCCCCTGCAATGGGCGGGCAACTGGGTACATGCCCATGCCCACCGGGACCGTTTCAACAAGCGCGGATCGCGCCGGCCCCAGCAGGGCCTGCAGTACCTGTGTGCGCTCCTTGTGGAGCATCGACTGATCCTCCCGGAACGGGGACTGGAACAGCTGCATAACGACTTGGTGGAGGCCGGACTTGCCCGCTTCCTGGGTAGCCGGCTGGAATGCTGGCGTCCGCAGCCCTGGCGAGAGCCGGCGGAAGTCGCCGCACGGATACGGGAGTTGCTGGGGCTGGCGCCGTTCCCCGATAGCGGCGGGACATGCGAGAAGATCGATGTTGCTGCCCGCGACTGAAACGGACCAGGCGCAGCGCCGCCCTGTGTAGATGGACGTGACGGCTGCCGTTGCACGGACAGCCAGGGCCAGCACCTGGAAGCCCCGGGTCTGGGTGCTGTTGGGGGAGGGGGCCGGCGGCAATGCCCAGATGCAGACCCTGGCGGGCGCGCTGGGCTGGCCGTTCGAAACCAAGCGGATACGCTATAATCTCCTCAACTACTGCCCCAACCTGCTGCTCGGGGAGTCCTCTATGTCGGTGGATTGGCGGCGTTCGGACCGGCTGGCGCCGCCCTGGCCCGATCTGGTCATTGCCGCCTCACGCCAATCCGCCCCCGTGGCCCGCTGGATCAAGCGGCAATCAGGCGGACGCACATGCCTGGTGCATCTGTTCCACACCCAGGCGCCGCTCCATCATTTTGACCTGGTGGTGACCACGCCCCAGTACCGGCTTCCGGAGCGGGAGAATATCCTGCACAATACCCTGCCGCTGAACCC
>JARRRO010000150.1:2170-8761 GCA_037380645.1 Gammaproteobacteria bacterium
GCGGCTGCAGGAGGCGGCGGGAGTCTGGGCGCCCCGGCTTGCAGCCTTGCCGCGGCCACGGATCGCCCTGCTTGTCGGGGGTGACAGCGCCAGCTACCGCTTTACCCCGGAAATCGCGGTCCGGCTGGCAAAGGTCGCCAGCCGGAGTGCCAGGCAGGCGGGAGGGGCACTGCTGGTGACCACCAGCCGGCGCACCTCGGAACAGGCGGTGCAGGCGCTGTACCGGGAACTCGATTGCCCGCATTATTTTTATCGCTGGCGGTCGGGCAGGGACCCGGACAATCCCTATCCGGCCTTCCTGGCCCTGGCGGATCGTTTCATCGTCACCGCGGACAGCGCCTCGCTGGTGGCGGAGGCCTGCATCACGGGCCGGCCGGTGGAGCTGTTTAATTGGCCACAGCGGCGGCGCTGGCGGGATCTGGTCCCGCTCCATGGAAGACTGCTGCAATGGCTGGTTTACTGGGGTTTGATCAAACCGCGCCGCAACTTCGACGCTTTCTACCGCGCCCTGCTGGCTGAGGGATGGATCAACCCTCTCGGGGAACGCGGACCGCCCCCGAAGCGTCCGCCTGATGAACTCCAGCGCACGGTGGACCGGGTGCAAAGACTCATGGCCTCCAGATTCGGCGCCATGCTGCCGGAGGATACGCGGGCCCGTGCCAGTGAAGGTGTATCATAATGAATTATCTGGACTACGACCGACTGGATGACATCGACGAAGCCGGATTCAGGAGCATGCGACCCTATCCGTGGGCCAATCCTGCCCGCCTGCTCACGGATGCCGGTTATCAGCGCCTCCTCGAGAACCTGCCGGACGTGAGCCTGTTCACGCCCATGTTCGATGTCAAACGTTCGCACGGCCAGCAGCCCCATGATCGTTTCACCCTCGAATACCAGCCGGAGCTGGACGTGCCCGGACCCTGGCACGAGTTCATCGCCGAGCTCAATGGTCCGCGTTATTATGCTTTTATCAAACGGCTGTTCGGCCGCGGCAGTCTCACGCTAAACTTTCACTGGCACTATACTCCCACAGGCTGTTCCGTCTCGCCCCATTGTGACGCCACCCGCAAGATCGGCTCCCACATCTTTTATTTCAACACGCCGGAGGAGTGGGACCCGAGCTGGGGAGGAGAAACCCTGATCCTGGATGATAACGGCCGTTTAAAGCGCACTTCAGCGCCCGGTTTCGACGAGTTCGACCGGGCACTCGCCGGACACAACCTGGGCAATTACAGCCTGCTGTTCAGGCGCCAGGGCAATTCCTGGCACGGCGTGAAAGAGATCCGCGCCCCGGAGGGCCATTACCGCAAGGTCTTCATCGTGGTCATCAACGACCGTCTGCGGGCGGGCCTGCGGCGCACCTTGGCCAGACTCAGAGGGAACGAGCTCCATGGCTACTGACCTTGCAGGCGCGGCCCCCGTGGAAGAGGGCGATCGTCCAGCGCGTACCAGCGCGGCGCGTTCCACGGCCGCGGTGGTGCTGGGCGCCGGGCGCAGCGGCACCAGCGCCCTGACCCGCGGCCTCCTGGCCCTGGGGGTGGATCTCGGGGACAGGTTGCGGCCGCCCGGGGGCAAGAACCCCACCGGTTTTTTCGAGGATCAGGACCTGCTGGCCATCAACAAGAAACTGAGACGCGCCATCGGCGTTCGCGGCGACAGCCTGCACCTCATCGATCCCTCCGCCTGGGAGGCGCCGGACGTGCAACGCATCAAGGAAGAGGCAGTGGCGATCGTGCGGCGGCGTTTCGGCGACGTTCACCTGTGGGGCTACAAGTACGGGCGCACCCTGCGCATGCTGCCGTTCTGGGAGACCGTTCTGGCGGAGGCCGGCGTGAAGCTGTGCGGCGTCGTGGCCCTGAGGAACCCGTTGAGCGTCGCCCGCTCGCGCGCCAGGATCAATCCCGAGCGCGGCCGCCAGGCCTGGAGTGACCTCGAGTGGCTGATCAATGTCGTGCCCTATTTCAGCCACCTGCAGCACCATCCCTTTGTGGTCGTGGACTATGACGCCCTGATGCAGGACCCGTCAAAACAGCTGGAGCGGGTGGCGCGTGGGCTGGACATTCCCCTGGATGCGGCGGTGCGGGAGGGCATCCGGGAATACGCCGGGGGCTTTCTGCGCCAGGACATGCGCCACAGCCGCTTTACGCTGGAGGATCTGGTCGACAACCCAAACATCATCGGCGTGGTCAGACGGGCCTATCCCATACTCCACCGCCTGGCCCACGACCAGACGAGTCTGCAGGATCCGGCCCTGTGGCGGGAGTGGTCGCGCGTGGAGCAGGAGCTGGCCGACCTGGGACCGGTCCTGGTGGAAATGGACAGGCTGCGCACGCAGCTGCTGAAGACGAGGTGGAACCCGTTCTCCCCGCTGGCCGCGCTGCGCCAGCAATGGCGCAATCTGCGCAGCCATTGAGCAAACCGCCGTCCCGGCGTCTTTACTTCACTGCTTTTGCCGGTTCCTCCCCGGAGATTGAGGGCTCACGCTGTAACTGCTCCCGCAGGCGATACTTCAGGATCTTCCCCATGACGTTGCGGGGCAGTTCCTCGACGAGGCTGACTTCCTTGGGGATCTTGAAATGGGCCAGCTGCCCGTCGACGGCGGAAAACAGCCAGTCAGAATCTATGCGCCTGTCCCGGTCCGCAACGATAAAGGCCACGGGGATCTCCCCCCAGCGCTCGTCAGGCTTGCCGACCACCGCACATTCATGGATGCCGGCCAGGCCGGTTATGATATTCTCGATTTCCGCCGGATAGATGTTTTCTCCGCCGGAGATAATAACGTCCCGGGATCTTTCGTCGATATAGTAGAAGCCGTCTTCGTCGACGTGTCCGATGTCACCCGTTTTAAACCAGTCTCCCGCCATGGTTGCGGTGGTGGATTCCTCATCGTTCCAGTATCCTGAAAACAGGTTCTGTCCCCGAATGAGGATTTCACCCGGTTCGCCCACGTCGGCCTCGCTGCCGTCGCTCCTCACCACCTTGGCGTCGCAATGCCGTACCGGTTTCCCGCAGGAGCCGATTTTTTCCCGGGCCTGCTCCCGGCCCAGGCAAATGGCAATCGGGCAGGTTTCCGTAGAGCCATACACCTGGCCGGCGGTAACGCCGCGGTCCAGGAAAGCCTGGAGCAGGGGGATAGGAATGATCGAAGAACCGGTCATGGCCAGACGCAACGAGGAAAGATCGGTTTTGGACCAGGCGGGATGGTTAATAAATGCCTGCATCGTGGCCGGGACCATGAGATTGATGGTCGGCCGCTGTGTTTCTATATCGTGAAGTGATTTCCCCGCATTGAATCTGGAATGCAGGATCACGGACGCTCCCATGCGGAAAGCTGGCAGTGTCTGTATATTGAGCCCTCCGACGTGAAACAGGGGCAGATCGGTAAGTATGCGATCGTCGCTGACGAGATCGTGCACGATCTGTGAATTGACGGCATTCCAGGAAACCGCATTCTGCGTCAAGACGGCGCCTTTCGGTTTTCCGGTGGTGCCTGAGGTATAGACGAGCAGCAGGGCGTCATCCATCTCGCCTTCATCCGGCGTGGCCGTCCGGGAGCCTGCCTTCTGCAGGTCATGGAAAGCAAGCCAGTCATCACCGGGCTTGCCGAAACATATCCAGTGATCAATGTTGCAGGATCCGCGTAAATCCTCCGCGTGTTCCAGAAAACCGGGACCGGCGAGCAGGACATCGGGGAGGCTGTCGTTGATCTGCACCATGTGTTCCCGGGTGGTCAGCCGCCAGTTCAACGGGACGGCGGTGGCCCCCAGGCGGGCGCAGGCGAATATGACGGTGAGGTATTCGGGGGTGTTGTATTCGAGCAGGGCGACCCTGTCCGTTCTTTTTATCCCCAGACGGCGCAGTGCCGAGGTGGTTGACCGTATGCTTCTGTCGAAATCAGCATAGCTGATATTCCTGCCCTGGAAATAAACGGCCGTCTTGTCTGGGGTTCGGGAGGCCCAGCCTGTCACCCACTGTGCGATATTCATGATTAATCGTCGGACTCACCCGGCTCGTACAGGGCCTCGCGGCCGATGCGGTCAAGGCAGATCTCCGCTGTCCACGGCAGCATCAGGGAGCCGCAGCGGCTGTCGCGGTAGATGCGCTCCAGCGACAGCGATTTCAGCATGGCATGTCCTCCGCAGGTGCGGATGGCCAGCTGGGCGATTTCGTTGGCGTTCTCCATGGTCGTGTAATGCGCGGCGTAGGCGCGCAGAATCTCCTGCTTGGAGGGATTGGGCCGCGCCTCGGAGACGGCCTGCAACCACAGAGTCTTGGTCTGTTCCAGCATGATTCGCATCTGGGCGACGGCGATCTGCTTGGTGGGGTACATCCTCCGCTTGACCGGCGGCATACCCGGCGCCTCGCCACGCAGATAATTTATTGTAAAGTCATAGGCCGCCTGGGCCAGGCCGAGATAGGTGGCCGTGAGAGTCAGGAACATATGCGGCCAGGTCTTGACCGCTGCATAATATACGCCGGGCGGCATCAGCTCCTCGTCCTCGGCTACGAAGACGTCGTTGAACGAGAGATTGCGGGAGACGGTGCCGCGCATTCCCAGCGGGTCCCAGTCGCCGTAGACGATCAGGCCCTCCGCATCGGCGGGCACGGCAATATACATGGTGTCCTTCTGGGTGGGCTTGTCCTTTTTCTCGCTGCAGAGGATGCCGTAGTAATCGCAGTGGCCGGACAGCGAGGCGAAAATCTTGCGGCCGTTGATTACCCAGCCCCCTTCCGCCTTGTCGGCGCTGGTGGAAAAGGCGACGGTGCCGGCGGCCGCCGATCCCCCCTCGGAAAACGGCTGGGAATAGACCGCTCCCTGTTCCAGCATGCGTTTATAGTGTTTGTCGCGTCTGCTTTTGTGCTGCTGCCTGATTTTTCTGTCCATCTTCACGGCGTCTGAAAAATCACCGCTCCACAGGCAGGCACAGGTATGCATGTTGAATGTCAGCGCCGTCGAACCGCAGTAACGGCCGATTTCCGGATCGAACATGGGCTCATCCGCAGAGTGGTTATTAGGGTTGGATATCTTTGTTTTCATCATCGCTCTGTATTGTGTTTTCAATGGACTGCAGGAATTTTCGTAATACTTTATTGAACGCCGACGGCTGTTCAAGATTAATGAGATGCCCCGCATCCTTTATACACTGAAACTGCGCATTTGGAATGTATGATGACATCTTTTCCATGACCGCCGGCGGGGCGTTGGTGTCCTTTTCTCCGGCGACAAGCAGCGTCGGAACCCGGATTTTCCCTAGCTCCCTGCGCAGGTCGAATGTGACCAGCAGTTCCATGTTGGCGCGGTAGCTGGCCTCCGGGACGCTCGCCATGCTGCTGCGGGCGATTGCAAGCATTTCCGGATCGGGGCCGGCGCCGATCAGGCTGTCTATAATGGATGACGCCAGCTGTTTCATGCTCAATCCCTGATCCAGGGGGCCCAGGCGTTCACTGATGAAGCGTTTCTGGAAGTCCCCGTCCCTGCTGCCGAAGGCCGCGCTGGTGGCGGCCAGTGTAAGCGACGCCACCTTCCCGGGATAGTCGGCGATGAATTGCTGCGCCACCATGCCGCCCAGTGAATGTCCCAGCAGATGCACCCGGGATGATATGACCAAACCCTCGAGCAATGCTGAAACCGATTTGGAGAGGTCCTCGAAGGTCAACGGCTGCAGGGGTGGTGATTCGCCGTAGCCCGGCATGTTCCAGGCGATGACGTGGTAGTCGTTGGAAAAGGCCCGCATCTGCGGTTGGAAGCACTCCGCGCTGCCGCCGATGCCGTGCAGCATCAGCAGCGAGGGGCTGCGGGGGTCGCCCATGGAGAGGTAGTCTATGCCCATTGCGGATCACTCAGTCCGGCTCGCCCTGGAGTTCACCCTCTTTCACCACGAGTTCGCCATCCAGCGCGATGCTGCAGTTCCTCACCGGAAGGTCGAAGTGCCCCTCGGTGTGCCTGCCGGCGAACTCATTGGCGCCGGTGGAGTACAGAAAATTTCCGGCGAAGCAGCGCAGCTCGGTCCCGTTGGTGTCGTTCTTGTCATACAGGATCAGGGCCTCGTAACGGGCTCGCCGGTTCAACCCCCAGCCCACGTGGCTGGTGGCATAGGCCTCGCGATCGCCCCAGGCGGCGAAATAACGTCTGGTCAGTTCGGCGTCCGTCCCGCTGCCCTCGATGCGCACGACATAATCGTTTTCTATGGTCAGTGTTACCGGTGATTCAAGGTACCGCTTGAAGGTGAGATTGATATCGCCACAATCCAGGACCAGCGTTCCGTTCACCGTGTTGGCGTTGGGGAAGGTTACCACCACCCCCCCAGGCCAGTGGGCGACGGTACCGGGCCGATCCGTATACCCCCACACGCCGCTGGCCATGGTATCGGTCAGATCGATATCGAGATCCGTCCCCGCGCGGGAAGTGACCTTCATGCGCGTGGCGGCCCTCAATTTTTGCGTTGCCGCCCGTACCCGGTCTTTCAGATCGGGGGTGGGCACCAGCCTCTCCAGGGCGTCCGGATGTTCATTGCTGATCATCAACACGCGCGCGCCGGATTCCAGGATGGCGGGCAGTTCCGGTGAATGCAGGATGCCTTCCACGGTGCA
>JARRRO010000150.1:8866-12285 GCA_037380645.1 Gammaproteobacteria bacterium
GTGTGGGCAGGATCAGGTGAAACGGCCTGGTCCCCAGCCGGGCGGCGGCCAGTTCCGCCAGGTGCACGTTTACCCCCCGGGACTGCGTTTCGGACAGGATGGCGACGGTCTCATCAGGAGTGACGCCGCAGAGCGCAAGGGTTTCCGTAAAGCAGCTTATCCAGCGCTCCTCAATACGATCACGCAGCATGACTCTCTCCAAAAACCGATGGCGAGAGCATATTATATCGGAAAATAAGCCGTCTCATAAAATCGTCGGGATGGATGCGGGATGACGCGTGGCGGCGCCTCAAAGGTGGAGCACCTTGATGTATTCCCCCGGCGCTTCTCGGCTGGTGCCTATTATCATATAGCGCCTGCCGTCGGCGTCGCACTCTATCATGCCGGCGGCCTCTATGGATTCGCCCGCGAATGCCTGGCCGGTATAGGTCGCCGTGTAGCACAGGATCTGTTCTATCTCGTCATTCTCAATGACGTAGCGGGCGGGGTAGGCGAATGCCCGGGAGTCATCCACCACCACGGCCTCTATGGTCGAAGGTCCGAGTTTTTGCACCGGCGCCCTGAACTCGTCGCGATCAGCCACCGGCACCCAGCTGATGTCGACCTTGGTATTGTCCAGGGTGAATTTGTTGAATTTTCTCCTTTCATGTTTCACGTAGGTATCGAAATCAAGCGCGCATCCGCGCCGCGCATAAGCAGCCCGCCACATTGCTTCATCGAGGGGGGTGAACTCGCCGCCGTCCAGGGCCTCTCTGATGAGGCGTCTGGACAGACTGAATGCCTCCGCGGAATAGATAACCACGTCGATGTCGGAGTCGGGTTTCTGGAATCCCAGCAGCAGTGATCCCGTGATCCCGAGCACGCCGCGATCGATGCGATTACGGATCAGGTAGTCGATGACGCGCACGGCCTTTCTCTGTATGTCGTCATCCCCGGCCGATTGCGCCAGCGCTGCCAGTACCTCCCCGGGCCGGTAGACTTTCTCGACCGCCTGCGGCGGCACCAGTACCGCCTCCGCACCGATGCGATTACTGAAGCCGAGGTAACGGGGGTGGCGAGTTTTCAGCAAGCTATGGGCCTGCATCGTGTCCAGTTTTTGCGGCGCAGCGCCGGGCCGGCGGACGTATCGGAGGGAACAGTGTATCGGCTCGCCGGCGGCGGCGGGCAGCACGACCGCGAAGTACAGGCCTTCGCCCGTCATTATGTAGTCCTTGGGCAGGAGCTTGTCGACGGCGCTGCCGGTTGCCGTGGCGGTCGAAGGCAATGTTTTATAACTCTATGATTTATAGGTAAATATATGAGCCATCCCTGCCGGTGAGCTGCGCCCCAAGCGGGATCAGCATCATGATAACCGTTGATCGGGAAAGCGCCATTGGGGAGTGTGCCTGAGGGATGGACGCCGGGGTCGAGGCGGTCATTCGCGTTTGTCGTCGGACCTGATCAGCTTGACGGAAAACTTGAGCGTGACCTTGTTGCTGGCCCAGCGGCTGTCGGCCCATTGCCCCTGTCCCACGCCGTAATCGAGACGCTTGATGGCCGTCTCCCCCTCGAGCCTGGCCGAAGCGTTGTCCGCGGCGGGGGTGAACGTGAAGGGGACCTCGATGGTTTTGGCGGTGCCGCGCAGGGTGAAGGTCCCCTTTACCTGGTAATGATCCCCGCCCTCAAGTTTGCGTATGGATTGGCTCTTGAAACCGGCCTGCGTCCATTTATTACTGGCAAAGAAGAGGGGACCGCGCAGGGCCCGATCCATTTCCGGCAGCCTGGTGTGCACGGAAGCGGTGGCCACAGAGAGCCGCAGCCGTCCGGCCCCCGGATCCTTGGGGTCGAGGCAGAGGGTGCCGTCGAAGCGGGTGAATTCTCCGGAGATCGTCGTGCCGTCCGGCTGTGCCACGGTAAAGGTCAGGGCCGCGGGCGTCACCACCGGGGTCCAGCACGCGGCGGCGTGCTTCGGCACGCCGGCGAGCAGCGCCGCGGCGAAGCATACCGTGATCACGTGGCGCGTCATTCTGTTCCACCCTCTGGTATGATGGTATTCGAAATCTATTCGACCCGCGTTATTGGATCGGGTTCGCGCGTGAACTGCAACAAGGACATTCTGGATCCATGACCCGCACTGGCGCCTATTATGCACGGGGAGCAGGCCTCGTCATCCTCCTCTCATTATTATGCACCGCCTGCCGGACCCCGCAGCAGGCGGCAAAACACTCAGCCGCCGATACCCTGCCGCCCGCACCGCCGCTGCCAGCGGCGGGCTCCACCCACTACCGGATCGCCGCGCAGGATTCAAAGTTGCGTATCTTGGTCTACCGCGGGGGTCCGCTGGCGCAGTTCGGCCATAACCACGTGATTGCGGCCCACGATCTTGAGGGGGACGTATATCTGAATCCTCGATTCCATGCCTCCGGCTTCCGGTTCCGCATCCCGGTGGCTCGGTTCGAGGTGGATCCCTCCGCGGCCAGGCAGGAGGAGGGCAAGGAATTCGCCACCCGCCCCTCGCCCGAGGCCGTTGCAGGCACCCGTAAAAACATGCTGGGGCCCAAGGTCCTGGATGCGAAGCATTACCCCGAGATCACAGTTCGCTCCATTGCCGTGAACGGCCCGGAATGGGCGCCGGATATCACCGTGCGCATCACCCTGCACGGCGTCTCCCGCGACCTGGTTATACCCGTGGCACTGTGGCAGGAGGGAAACAGGATCAATGTTACCGGCACGACGCGGCTGCAGTTGACGGAATTCGGCATGAAGCCTTTCAGTGTCATGGGGGGAGGCCTGCGGGTGAAGGACGGCGTCAAGGTGCGGTTTCACATCATCGCCGTGGAGGACTGAGGGAGCGCCGCGGCCTCATCGATCCCCGAAGGCACGTTCTACGATTTTCTCCGCCTGTTCATACTTATCTCTCAGCGACCTGGCTGCCCGCAGCTGGCTCAGCGCCCGGATTTCATTATGCTCGCCGCGGCTGGCGAAGCGGCGCGGATCCCAGTTGAAGTAGGATTCATTCAGGATATCGGCGCAGAATCTCGCCGCCAGTTCGATGTAGATCGAATAGGTCGCCGGCAGGATGGCCCGCCATTCCTCTTCCAGGATGAACTCCTTCGCCTCCCGGGCATAACCCTGCACAGCCGCCTGGAACAGCGACAGGGAAAAATACGCCTCCGGGCTGTCCTCGCCGAGCGGGTTGCACCAGGAGCGGAAGGCATCGCCCAGTTCCAGATACAGCGCCATATTGCCGAGGGTGTCGAAATCCACCAGGCACAAGGCGCGGCCGGTGGCCTCCTCGAAAATGACGTTGTTGATCTTGGGATCACCATGCACCTTCCTTTGCGCCACCGTGGGCAGGGAGGGGAGGCCCTCCGAGAGCTCGAGGATTTCCCCGGCCAGCGGCAGGACCCCGGCGCGGCGGGGGTGGTTCCGGTGTCCGG
>JARRRO010000151.1:0-4972 GCA_037380645.1 Gammaproteobacteria bacterium
GCTGGAATGCGCCGCACGCAACCACGTCCTGCGCGAGGGCGGCTACAATGCCTCCGAGGAATTCATCGAGAAGCAACAGCAGCATATAGATCGTAAGAGTGATGTCCAGTAATGCAACACGCCGCCTGATCTTCGTCAGCGGGTTGTCCGGGGCGGGCAAGTCCGTGGTATTGCACACCCTGGAAGATCTGAATTATTACTGCATAGACAACCTGCCGATCAGCCTCATGGACAGGCTGGCTGAAGAGATCGACAGTTTTCCGCCGTTGATCGCAACAGGCATAGACACGCGTAACATCAAGGACGACCTGACCTCCCTGCTCGAATGCATACAGGGGCTCAACCGCAGAGGCATACCCACGGAACTGGTCTTCCTGGACGCCGGCGAGGACGTCCTGACCAAACGCTTCAGCGAGACCCGGCGCAAGCATCCCCTGTCTTCCGGTAAAGTGCCTTTGTACGAAGCCATCGATACCGAACAGCGGTTGCTCAGCGACCTCTCCGAATCAGCAGATTTGAGAATAGACACCAGCCATACCACGGTACATGACCTGCGCCGGCTGATCATGGATCGCGTAGTCAACCGCAAGACGGCGGTGATGTCGTTGCAGCTAATATCCTTCGGCTATAAGTACGGGACGCCGCGCGACGCCGATTTCGTCTTCGACGTGCGCTGCCTGCCAAATCCCTACTGGGACAACAGCCTGCGCGGCTTCTCGGGAAAGGATCAGGCCGTTATCGATTTTCTCAACGTTCAGCCGGAGGTACTGCGCATGCGCGATCACCTGCTGTCCTTTCTCGGTGAATGGATTCCCGCCTTCGAGGCGGAGAACCGCAGCTATCTGACTGTCGCCGTGGGCTGCACCGGCGGGCGCCACCGCTCGGTCTTCCTGGTCGACCAGTTGTCTGCCGGGCTGCGTTCCGCCGACAAGCACATTATCGTCAGGCACCGGGATCTGTAAAACGATGGCGGTCGGGATCCTCATCATCACCCATGACGGCATCGGCCCGGCGCTCCTGGGCACGGCCAACCTGATGCTGTCCGAGTGCCCGCTTGAGGCCAAGCTGCTGAACGCCAGCACCGAAAGCGACCCCGATCAGCTGGAAGTGGACGCACAGGAACTGGTGGACCAGCTCAACGAGGGCGACGGGGTGCTGATCCTCACCGACCTCGCCGGCTCGACGCCCAGCAACATCGCCGCCAGGATCGCCGAGGGCAGGGATGACATCCGCATCATCAGCGGCGTCAACCTGTCCATGCTCCTGCGCCTGTTCAACTACCCCGACAGCAGCCTGGATGAACTCGCGGACAAGGCCCTGAGCGGCGGCCGCGACGGGATCGTCCGCGTTTGAGTTCCCGGACCGGTCAATTAAAGGATTTCGCCGTAGAGAGCACAGAGAGACACAGAGAAAAGCGTGAATGGTGAATCGCAAGTAGCGAATTGTTTATTCTCAGCGGCCGACATGTCCGTGGCATTTGCGATTCACTATTCACTGCTCACAACACGTTATCGTTTGTGTCCTTTGTGGCTCGAATTACAATACAATAAGTACCGAAGAACTGACTGAGCCATGCAGCGCAAGGAAATAACCATTATCAACAAGCTGGGGCTGCACGCCCGTGCGGCCGCCAAGCTGGTCCAGACCGCTGCGGGATACGAGAGTGACATTTTCATCATTCACAACGGCCGCAGGGTCAGTGGCAAGAGCATCATGGGCATCATGATGCTGGCCGCATCCAAAGGCACCACCATAGATGTCGTCACCTCCGGCAGGGATGAGGAGCAGGCCATGGCCGACGTGGAAGCGCTTATCGCCGACCGTTTCGGAGAGCCCGAATGAGTATCGCGCTGCACGGCGTCGGCGTTTCCGGTGGCATCGCCATCGGCAGGGTGCACATTATCGAGCGGGATAAGCTGGACATCCCGGAATACCGGATCAGCGAGGCCCAGGTCCCGGCCGAGACCGAGCGTCTGTTCACGGCGGTCACCACCGCCAAGCAGCAGCTGCGCGCCATTCGCGATCACATCCCGGCGCGAACCTCGGTGGACATCGCCGGCTTCATCGACGCCCACCTGCTCATGCTGGACGACGCCGCTCTGCTGCAGGAGCCGGAAAGGCTGATCCGGGAGAACCTGTACAACGCCGAGCGGGCCCTGATGGTACAGCGCGACGCCCTGGTCAGCGTCTTCGATGAAATGGACGACCCCTATCTGCGCACGCGCAAGGACGACGTGGATCACGTGGTCAACCGGGTCCTGCGCATCCTGCTGAAACACACCCCGCCGCGGCACGAGGAGCCGGGCAATGAACTGGAAGGCTATATCATCCTGGCCTATGACCTGACTCCTGCCGATACCGTGCTCATGCAGCACAGCGGCGTGGTCGCCTTCGCCACCGAATACGGCGGTCCCACCTCCCACACTGCCATCCTCGCCCGCAGCCTGGGCATTCCCGCCATCATCAGCCTCAACCAGGCGCGCCGTTACATCGACGAGGAGGACCTGGTGATCATCGACGGCAACAGCGGCGTCGCCCTGGTGGACCCGGACGAACGCACGCTCGCCTATTACCGCGGCAAACAGGAGGAATACCGCCGCTCCCGGGAAGAGCTCATCGTCCTGCGCGAAGCACCCGCCGTCACCCAGGACGGCACGCCCGTGGAGCTGATGGCCAACATCGAACTGCCGCGGGACTTCCAGACCGTCCTGGAGGTGGGCGCATCCGGAGTCGGGCTGTACCGCACCGAATTCCTGTACATGAACCGGGCATCGCCGCCGGACGAGGCGGAACATTTCAAGACCTACTGCGAGGTCATTGACACCCTCAAGGGACTGCCCCTGACCATCCGTACCCTGGACCTGGGCGCCGACAAACAGGTGGACGGCGGGCGTCATGGCGGGCCGGTGCAGTCCAACCCGGCCCTGGGCCTGCGCGCCATCCGCCTGTGCCTGAAGGACCCGTCTTTGTTCCGGCCGCAGCTCCGGGCCATCCTGCGGGCCTCAGTGTTCGGACCGCTGCGGCTGATGATCCCCATGCTCTCCAATGTCCGGGAGACGGAACAGGTGTTGGATCTCATCAACAAGATCAAGGCCGAACTGGACGCGGAAGGGCTCGCCTACGACCGCCAGTTGCCGGTGGGCGCCATGATCGAGGTGCCGGCTGCCGCCATCCTGGCCGACGTCTTCGTCAAGCACCTGGACTTCCTGTCCATCGGCACCAACGATCTGATCCAATACACCATCGCCATCGACCGGGTCAACGACGAGGTCAATTATCTCTATGATCCCCTGCACCCCGCCGTGCTGCGGCTGATCAAGATGACCATAGACGCCGGCAGATCGGCGGGCGTCCCTGTCGCCATGTGCGGCGAGATGGCGGGCGACAGGCGCATGACCCACCTGCTGCTGGCCCTGGGCCTGCGCGAGTTCAGCGTCCATCCCACCAACCTTCTGGAGATCAAGCAGGTCATCACTCAGAGCAACATCCCCGATCTGGAAGGGCTGGCACAGCAGTGCCTGTCCGCCTCCAGCGGCGCCGAGGTTGCGGCGCTGGTGGAGGAGGCGCATTACCGCCTGCGTTAACCCGCGAGCAGCCCGGGGGATCGCCTTGCGCGAATTGCGTTCACCCCCGCCCGAATCCGCTGATAAACTTGCCCCTCTCCCGGCGCAGCCCGCGTATGGGCATACCGACAGGGAAGGAAGCGAGAAACCGTGAATTCGATGCCGGAACAAGATACCCAAGAAAGCCTGCTGGAAGCGCTGGAGGCGAAGCAATTCGAACGCGTCCAGGAAAGCCTGCGCGGGCTGCACCCTTCCGAGATCGCCGATCTTCTGGAAAGCCAGCCGCCCCGGAATCGTGAGGAGATCTGGAAGCTCATCGACCCCGCCATGGCGGGACAGGTGCTGTCCCATGCCCAGGATTCCGTCCGCGCCGGCCTGCTCGAGGCCATGCCGCCATGGGAAGTCGCCGAGGCCACCCGGGACCTGGATCCCGACGACCTGGCGGACATCCTCAACGACCTGCCCGAGGCCATGGCCGATTCCGTACTGCTGTCCATGGACGTGCGTAACCGGGAACGCCTGGCCTCCGTCCTGTCTTATCCGGAAGACACCGCCGGGGGGCTCATGAACCTGGACGTCGTACCGGTCCGGGCCGATGTCACCCTGGACGTGGTGGCCCGCTACCTGCGCCGTCTGGGCGAGCTGCCTGAACAGACCGACAGCCTCATGGGGGTGGACAGGAACAACCGTTTCATCGGCGTCCTGCACCTGGCCGATATCCTCACCCGCGACCCGGACACCACGGTGGGCGAACTCCTGGAGTCAGGCATGGAGATCGCCGCCGATACCCCGGCCCAGGAGGTGGCCAGGCTGTTCGAGCAGCGCGATCTCCTGTCCGCCGCCGTGGTGGACGGGAGCGGCGTCCTGCTGGGCCGGATCACCGTCGATGACGTGGTCGACGTGATCCAGGAACAGGCGGACCATACCGTGCGCAGCCTGGCCGGGGTCACTGATGACGACATGTTCGCCCCGGTGCTGCACAGCACCCGGCGCCGCGCGATGTGGCTGGGCGTGAACATCATCACCGCCTTCATCGCCGCCGCGGTGGTGGGCCGCTTTCAGGACACTATCCACCAGCTGGTGGCCCTGGCGGTGCTGATGCCGGTGGTGGCCAGCATGGGCGGGGTGGCCGGCAACCAGACCCTGACCGTCACGGTAAGGGGACTGGCGCTGGGGCATGTGGTGCGCAGTAATATCCGGCCGCTGCTGCAGAAGGAACTTTCCGTGGGCATCCTCAACGGTCTGCTGTGGGCGCTGGTGGTGGCGGTGGTCGCCATTCTGTGGTTTCACAACCCCAAGCTGGGGCTGATCATGGCCGCGGCCATGATCATCAACCTCATCATGGGCGCCCTGGCGGGCGCGGTCATCCCGCTGGTGCTGAAACGTCTGGGGGTGGACCCGGCCATCGC
>JARRRO010000152.1:0-7598 GCA_037380645.1 Gammaproteobacteria bacterium
AGAGTAAAAAGGGGACAGATCTATTTTTGGCCGTGCAAAAATAGATCTGTCCCCTTATTTAACGTCCGTAGAGTTGGTTGAGGTGGCGCAGGTGCTGTGCCAGTTTCGGTGTCAGCGATGGCCAGGGCAGGCGCCAGGCCCAGTTGCCGGCGGTGGTCCCCGGCGTGTTCAGTCGGTGTTCGCCGCCCAGCCCCAGAAGGTCCTGCATGGGCAGGACGGCGAGACGGCAGACCGAGGCCAACGCCGCCCGGATCAACGGCCAGGGCATGGGCTCGGCGGGCCGCCCCAGGTATTCCATCACCCGGTCCTGCCGCGCCTCGTCCAGTTCCCCGAACCAGCCCAGGGTGGTGTTGTTGTCATGGGTGCCGGTATAGACCACGTAACGCCTGGCGTGATTGTGAGGCAGGTAGGGGTTGCGGCTGTCATCACCGAAGGCGAATTGCAGCACCTTCATGCCGGGCAGTCCGAAGTCCCGCCGCAGCGCCTTCACCGCCGGTGTAATGGTGCCCAGGTCTTCGGCCACGAAGGGAAGTCCGCCGCAGGCCCGGTGCAGCGTCTCCAGCAGATCCCGCCCCGGGACATGGCGCCATTCCCCTTCCTCCGCTGTCTCTGCCTCGGCCGGGACCTCCCACACCGCCTCCAGGCCGCGGAAATGATCGAGGCGGATCAGATCGAACAGCACCAGCTGAGTGCGGATACGGTCTATCCACCAGCGCCAGTCCTCCTCCGCCAGCGCCTCCCAGTCATACACCGGGTTGCCCCAGCGCTGGCCGGTGGCGGAGAAATAATCCGGCGGCACGCCGGCGACGCGCTGCGGGCTGCCATCGGCATGCAGCTGGAACAGCCGCTGGTGTGCCCAGACGTCGGCGCTGTCGTGGGCAGGGTACAGCGGCATGTCGCCCAGCAGCAGGATGCCGGCCGCCTCCGCCTGCCGGCGCAGTTCGCGCCACTTCTGGAAAAACAGGAATTGTTCGAAGCGGTAATAGGCGATGTCTCCGGCGCGGGCCCGCTGCACCTCCTCCAGCGCCTCCGGCTCGCGCCGGCGCAGGGCGGGGGGCCAGCGCCACCAGGGGCGTTCCTTCTCCTGCCGCTTGATGGCGGAGTAAACGGCGTAATCCTCCAGCCAGCCCTGCATGTCGCGACGGAAGGTTTCGAATTCCTCCTGCTGCCTGCCGTCTGCCTCCTCCCGGAAGCGGCGGTGGGCTACGCGCAGGCCGGCACCGTCGGGATCGATCATGCCGGCGTCCCCGGCATGAACGGAGACGGTGCGATACGGCGAACCGTATTCATCGGGCGGATGCACGGGCAGCATCTGCCACAGACCGAAGCCGGCCTCGGCCAGGAAGTCGAGGAAGCGCCCGGCGTTTTCCATCGGGGAGTCGGCATCCCCCTGCGCTCGCAGTGAACTCATGGCCAGCAGCGCCCCGGCGCGGCGCCGTTCGAAGCCGGGTGGAATGGCTGGACCCCTGTCTGCCGCTTCCCCCATGGCGCCCTAGGAAGCGGCGGCGTCCGGCGTCCCGGGTTGGACAGGTGCAGGCGATAGAGGTATTCGAAATCGCTGACCGCGGCGGCCGGATTGTAATCCCCGAACCACCAGAACCAGTCGGAACCCTCGCAGGCGGCAAGCTGCATCGCCAGCGCCTCGGCCCTGTCCGGGTCCACCTCTGCCGCGGCGGCGGCCTCGTCGTACAGATGCTTGGCGTCGCTGAGGAGATCCCAGGCGCCGTTCTTGTCCTCGCTGCCTATCCACGTGGTGAGGGTGCCGTGGACCCAGCTGCCCGCGACGACGCGCTTGAGTTTCTGCGCCTGCGTTTGCAGCAGGTCGCTGTAGGTGGCTAGCCGAATGCGGGGGTGCTCGCTGAGCCGGCCGTACAGGGCGTTGAGGAAATACCAGCCGTTGTGGGGAAAATATTCCCAGGCGTTTTCTCCGTCCATGATGATGGAGACCACGGGCCCGCCTTTGCCGGTATAGGCGTCGCCGATGGCCAGGATCTTCTCAATGAGATCGGCGACGGCGTGCTCCGCGTCCCAGTCGGCGTAACTGAAGCCGATGAGATCGGACAGGCCGTCGTTGCGGGCGTACAGCCGGATGCCGGCATCTGCCGGTGACCAGGCCGAGTACAGTGGATCGGGGGCATTGTCCTTTATACCTGAGGCCTCGGCGCTGTTGCGGAGCACGGCCTCGCCGGTGGCCGTCCAGTGGAAACCGGCGTCGGCCAGCAGTTTCAGGGCATCGACGCTGATAGCGCCTTCCGGCGGCCAGCAGCCGGCGGGCCGGGTCCCGAAGAACCGCTCGAACACCCTTAATCCTTGCTCGATGTGCCAGTGGGCGCGCGCCTCCCCGCCGGGATAGTGCCGGTGCTCGGGCAGCGGCAAATCCGGCAGGGCCTGCCGGGCCGCGCCGAAATCCAGCAGCAGCGGCAGGATGGGATGGCCCAGCGGCGAGACCGCCAGCTCCACCCGCCCGTCCTCCGCCAGCCGCCGGTAACGCGGCCCCAGGGAGGCGATCTGCCGGGCGATCAGGTCCAGGAGCTGGCGCCGCTGGTGCAGGGAAAAGCCGGCGCCCTGAGCCATGAGTTCCCCGACCAGGGGATCGGAACGGCGCAGGCTCTCGCTCAGCCACACCAGGTGATACCAGGTGAGGAGATCGGCCAGGTACTGGTGGCTGACGTAGGCGCTGCCTTCGCCGTCATGGACGACCAGGTCGGCGATGTCCGCCAGCCGCTGGTAGGCCGGGTAAGGTTCGATCATGTGCTTGCGGTTGGCTCGCAGGCAGGCCTTGATGAGGGTGGTGCGCTGATCCGGGTCCGAGGGGAACACCGTTGCCGCCAGGGCCTCCAGCAGGGGATCCCGCAGCGCCTTCCCCCCCTTCAGGAAGCCCTCCAGCATGCGGCGGTAATCCTCGATCTGCTGCAGCAGCACGGGACTGAAATTCACCACCGCCCGGGCCCGGGGCGCGGCCTCCAGGTGGGCGGCCATGTCCACGTAGTCCTTGATGGCGTGCAGGTAAACCCAGGGGAAGCGGTACTCGTCGCGCCGGTGGTCGCGGTAATCGGGCTGGTGCATGTGCCAGCACAGGACCAGGTCTATGGGTTTTCCGTCCCTGGCTTTCTCAGGTGCCATATCTGGCCTGTTTGCCTAGCATCTCCGGGCATACCAGGACCACGCCGCCGGGGGTGATGTAGAAACGCCGCCGGTCAGCATCGGGATCCTCGCCGATCACCATCCCTTCGGGGATATGGCAGTCGCTGTCGATGACGGCGCGGTGGATGCGGCAATGGCGCCCGACCACCGTGCCGGGAAGCAGCACCGAGTCAGTGACCTTGGAGTAGGAATTGACGCGCACGTTATTGAACAGCAGGGAGTGCCGAACCAGGGCGCCGGACACGATGCAGCCGGCCGAGACCATGGAGTCTACGGCCATGCCCCGCCGTTTGTCATCGTCGAAGACGAACTTGGCCGGTGGCAGCTGTATGGGGGCAGTGCGGATCGGCCAGTCCTGGTCGTACAGGTTCAGCGGCGGGGTTATCCCGATGAGTTCCAGATTGGCCGCCCAGTAGGCGTCCACCGTGCCCACATCCCGCCAGTAGCCCTGGTCGCCGGTCTGCAGGTTGTTGAAGGGGCAGGCCATGACCCGGTGATCGGTGTAGATCTGGGGCAGGATATCGCGGCCGAAATCGTGGGTGGAGGCGCTGGAGTCGGCGTCCGCCTGCAGCAGCTCCATCAGGAGTTCGGTGGAGAACAGGTAGATCCCCATGGAGGCCAGGGCCGTGTCCTTGCGCCCCGGGGAGGGCTGCGGGTGCTCCGGTTTTTCCTGGAATCCCACCACCCGCTGTTCCTCGTCCACCAGCATGAGGCCGAAGTGGCGGGCCTCGCTCAGGGGCACCTCGACGCAGCCAACGGTGACGTCGGCGCCCTTCTCGATGTGGGTGGCGATCATGAGGCCGTAATCCATCTTGTAGATGTGATCGCCGGCCAGCACCAGCACGTAGGACGGATGGTGATCGAAGATGATATCCAGGTTCTGGTAGACCGCATCGGCGGTGCCCTGGTACCACTGCGATGTCTCGTACCGTTCCTGGGCGGGCAGAAGCTCGATGAATTCGCCAAACTCTTCGCGCCAGAACGACCAGCCCCGCTCGATGTGCCGGATCAGGGAATGGGCGCGGTACTGGGTCAGGACGCAGATCTTGTAGATGCCCGAATTGATGCAGTTGGACAGGGTGAAATCGATGATCCGGTATTTGCCGCCGAAGGGGATGGCGGGCTTGCTGTCACGAGCGGTGAGGGGACCCAGGCGGGTGCCCCGTCCGCCGGCCATGACCACGGCCAGGGTTTCCCGTATGCATCGGGTCACCGAAGCGCGTTTGATCGTTTTGGTCTTGGCCATGGTTTGCAGTACATCTCCCTGTTACTTAATCAGAATATGGGCTTGATACCGCCGACATGTTGATCTGGATCATTTATGCTGATTGGATATTTGTAACGATAATGTTTTCCCTGACGGAGATTAATCTGCGTTGCCAGTCCGGACCGAGATAACCGATGCGATGGAAACGGCCGCCACCGCCTTCCCCCACGATCTGAATCTGCTCACCTTACTCAGGCATCATGACCCCGGTGTGGTCCTGGGCCGCCACGAACACGGTGCGCAGGCCGCCGCCCGGAGCCTGCTCCCGGGGGCCGAGGCCGCGTGGCTGGCGGACACCGGCAAGGCCATGCGGCGCCTGGGGGAAAGCGACGTGTTCGAACTGATCGACGAGGCCGGGGCGATTCCGGAACGGTTCCGCGTCCGCTGGGTTGATGCGGACGGCGCCGCCCGCGAGCGGCTGGAACCGTATTGCTTCCCGCCGCAGGTGGGCGGTTACGATCTGTATCTGTTTGCCGAAGGCAAGCACGAGCAGGCCTGGCGGTTTCTCGGCGCCCGACGGACCGTCATCGATGATGTCGCCGGGGTCCTGTTCGCGGTGTGGGCGCCGGAGGCCCAGGGGGTGAGCGTGATCGGGGATTTCAATCGCTGGGACGGGCGCTGGCATCCCCTGCGTTGCCGCGGCGGCAGCGGGATCTGGGAGCTGTTCGTGCCGGAACTGGACGCCGGCACCCTGTACAAGTTCGAGCTGCATTCCCGGCATACCGCGGCCCCGCTGGTAAAGGCGGATCCCTACGCCCGCCAAAGCGAACTGCGTCCGGCCACGGCCTCGGTGGTGGTGGACGAGGAGGCATTTTCCTGGCGTGACGGGGAATGGCTGGCGTGGCGCGACAGCGGAGACTGGCAGCACACCCCCCTGTCCATTTACGAGCTCCATGCCGGTTCCTGGCGCCGCAATGAGGACGGCGGCTTCCTCAGCTACCGGCAGCTGGCGGAGCAGGCCGTGCCCCATGTCGCCGGGCTGGGATTCACCCATATCGAACTTCTGCCCATTACCGAACACCCCCTGGACGCCTCCTGGGGCTACCAGACCACCGGGTTTTTCGCCCCCACCAGCCGCTTCGGCACGCCGGACGACTTTCGCTATTTCGTCGATACCTGCCACCGTCACGGTCTCGGTGTGATCCTCGACTGGGTCGCCGGTCATTTCCCCCGGGACGCCTTCGCCCTGGCCAGGTTCGACGGTTCGGCCCTGTACGAGCACGCAGACCCGCGCCGGGGCGAGCACCGGGACTGGGGCACGCTGATCTTCAATTTCGGGCGGAACGAGGTGCGCAGCTTCCTCCTCTCCAGCGCCCGTTACTGGATAGAGGAGTTTCACCTGGACGGCCTGCGCGTGGACGCCGTCGCCTCCATGCTGTACCTGGATTACTCGCGCCGGGACGGCGAGTGGCTGCCCAACGAGTACGGTGGCAACGAAAACCTGGAGGCCATCGGGTTCCTGCGGGAGCTGAATGAGCGCATCCTGACCCGTTTTCCCGGCGTGCAGATGATCGCCGAGGAATCCACCGCCTGGCCGCAGGTGACGCGCCCGCCGTATGTGGGCGGCCTCGGCTTCACCATGAAATGGAACATGGGCTGGATGCACGACACCCTCACCTATATGAGCCGGGACCCGGTGCACCGGCACTTCCATCACGACAACCTGACCTTCGGCCTGTTGTACGCCTTTCACGAGAATTTCGTCCTGCCCCTGTCCCATGACGAAGTAGTGCACGGCAAGGGTTCCCTGCTTAACAAGATGCCCGGCGACAACTGGCGGAAATTCGCCAACCTGAGGTTGCTGTACAGTTTCCAGTTCACTTATCCCGGCAAGAAGCTGCTGTTCATGGGGGCGGAACTGGCCCAGTGGCGGGAATGGGACCATGCCGGTCAGCTGGACTGGTCACTGCTTGACGAGCCGTGGCATGCCGGCATGCGTATGCTGCTGTCCGACCTGAATCGGCTGTACACCACACTGCCGGCCCTGCACGACCTCTCGATTTCTCCGAACATGGCTTCGAGTGGCTGGATTGCCACGATGCCCCGCAGTCCGTGCTCTGTTACCTGCGCCGCAGCTCGGATGACTTCGCCGTGGTGGTGCTGAATTTCACCCCCGTCCCCCGGCGCAGCTACCGCGTGGGCGTCCCCGCGGGCGGGAGTTACCGGGAGGTTTTCAATTCTGATTCCCGGCTCTACGGCGGCACCGATATGGGCAACGGCGGCATGGTGACGGCGGCCGATCTGCCGTGGATGGGCCGGTCCCACTCCCTGCTGCTGGATCTGCCGCCCCTGGGGGCGCTGATCCTGCGGCCGGAGACCTGATCCGTGGCGGCAGCCAGGCGGGACCGGCGCCGGGCCGGCCCCCGATCCGGGATCCTGTTCGCCGCCGGGGAGGTCTATCCCCTGATCCAGACCGGGGGACTGGCGGATGTGGCCGGCAACCTGCCGCCGGCCCTGGCGGAGCTGGGTTACGACGTCCGCCTGCTCCTGCCCGCCTACCGCCGCGTGCTGAACGCGGCCGGCGACGCTGTAACCCGGGCCAAGTTGCGCATAGAGGAGACCGGCGAGACGGTGCGCCTGCTGGAGACGGCACTGCCCGGCCACGGACTCCCGGTCTATCTCATCGACGCCCCGGCCCGTTTTGATCGGCCCGGCAATCCCTATGTGGACGCCAGCCACGCCGACTGGCCGGACAACGCCGAGCGTTTCGGCCTGTTCGGCCGGGTCATAGACCGCATCGGCCGGGGCGAGGCCGGCCTGGACTGGCGGCCGGACCTGGTGCACTGCAATGACTGGCACACCGGCCTGGGTCCGGCCCTGCTCTCACAAAGCGCGCCGCGCCCGGCCACGGTGTTCACCATTCACAACCTCCTGTTCCAGGGAAACTTTCCCCCGGAAAAGTTTGACGCCCTGGGACTGCCCGGCAGTTTCCGATCGCCGACTGCGCTGGAATTCCATGGCCGCCTGTCGTTCATCAAGGGCGGGTTGGCCTTCGCGGATCGGCTGGTCGCCGTGAGCCCCACCTATGCCCGGGAGATCACCACCCCCGAATACGGCTGCGGGCAGGAAGGCCTGCTGCGCCATCGCGCCGCGGATTTGATTGGCATCCTCAACGGCGTGGATTACGCGGCATGGGATCCCCGCCGCGACCTGTACATCCCGCAGCATTACTGGGTGGACGATCTGG
>JARRRO010000153.1:0-4963 GCA_037380645.1 Gammaproteobacteria bacterium
AAAGCCTACGACTTAATGAGCGAGGGGAGACCGCGGTTCTTTATCCGAATCGGGAAGTATATCAGGAATCTTAATGTCGTTTATCACAGGCATTTCTCACAGAGGTTCAACGACGACATTCTGCGAGAGGTCACCGCAACCACCAGCGAAATCGCCAGCCATGTCCTGATGAAAGCCCGGCGCGCCGGCGCCAACGCCGTTTCAACCGGATATCTCATCGAAGCCGTACGCGCGGCCGCCCGTCGCCACGCGGCGGCGGGTGTACGGGTCGATCCCCAGCTCCTGGATAGCGAGGGCTCCGCGCCCCGGGTCCATTCCTTCCTGCACTTCTGCCGGCGCCAGGATATCCTTGAACGGGTAGCCGCAAATCGCTGGCGACTGAACGGCAGCCGCAATGATGCCGCCGCCTGCTATTCCGACCCGGCGGGCGCCATCGCCCGCGCCTGCAACGAGCTGCGTTCCCTGGAGCAACTCCATCCCGAGCTCACGGATACAGCAGCCGGATGACACCGCGCCTCCATCGCTGGCAGCGATTCCTGGAGCCGCGGATCTTCATCCCTGTCCTTCTCTGCCTGGCGCTCCTGGCCTTCGCCTTGGGCATAACGGATCTGCCCCGCGTCTTCGACCGTCTGTGCGAGGTTTCCCTGGCGACCGTGGTGAACGTGCTGGGACTCACCCTGGTCTACCTCATCCTGAAGGGGGTCCAGCTGCGCATCCTCCTCGGGCACCTTGACATCCACGTCCCCTGGCGGCCGCTCATACTGGCATTCGCCATCGGTGAGATGACCCTCACGGTGCCCTCCGGTGTCTACGCGCAGAACTATGTGCTGCAGCGCCTCGGTCTCGCGGAGTTCGCCCGCTCCGCGGCGGCGACAACGATTACGCTCGCGATCGAGGGGGCGATCCTGGTCATGGCCCTGATGGCCATCGGCGTTCCCGGCTGGGCGTGGCTGCGTCCGCTCGTGCTTGCGTTATGTGCTCTGATGACCGCGATGATCGTTGCCATCGCCCACTCCAGCCGGATCTCGCAGTGGATAAACCGCCTGGCGGCAGGTGGCCGCCTGGCCAAGCCGGCCCGGGGATTGATCGACATCGTGGAAGGTGTGCGGGTGAACATGGTGCCGCGGGTTCTACTACCCTGCGTACTGCTGGGTCTCATCTACATGGCGGCGCTGGTCGACGGTTTGGTCGTCGTCGCTCATGGTACCGGTCTCTCCGACATGACCTTTACCCAGGCCGCCTCCATCTACTTTTTCTCCCTGGGCATCGCCATGGCCGTGGGCGGCGTTCTTACCCAGCTCGGCGTCATCGAGGTCGCCGGACTGGGCGCGGCGAAAGCCTGGGGATACGACCTGAGCGATGCCCTGGCCATGCTGCTCGGATTCCGTCTGCTCTGGATGGGCTGGATCTGGATCCTCTGCGGAACCGCCAGCGCCGGCCTATGGCGGCTGTTTCCCCGCTCAGGCGTAGACCGCGGCCAGGAAGCGGCGAACTGATTCCTCGGTCGGGTGCATCCGCGGCAGGCCCCGGTAACCGCGGGCTGCCTCCACGTCACGCTTCAGTGAGAGATCCCGCTGCCGCACGGTATGCATTTCACCACGCCGCTCCAGCCGGTCCCCCAAGTACTCCTGCTCGCTCTGACCCACGGTGGGCACCAGCAGGGCGTGCTTTCCGAGTTCCGCCAGCTCCATGAGGGTGGTATATCCGGATCGGGTCACCACCAGCCGCGCCCGGTTCATCATCTCCTCCGCCTGCCGTCGGTTAAGATAGGGGTAAATGCTGATCCGGCCGTCTTCGCGGAGCGTCGTTTCCGCCTCCGGGCGACCGAGGGCGACCACGATACGCCCGGGCACGTCGCGAACCTGACTGAGCACCATCTCTTCGAAGATGCTGCGCTGGGGCTCGGCGCCGGAGATGCTCACGAACACATCCACGTCCTCATCCACGGCGCACTGCCGCATGCTGGCGAGGACGCCGATGTACTCGATACGATCACCCCAGTCACAGGCCAGGTCGTGACAGAGATCGCCCGCGAGGCCGTTCTCGGCCTGGTCGGGGATCAGGAGCCGGCGGGCGTGGGAGAGCAGGGACCGCTGGCTCGCCTCCACCAGTTTCTCCAGAGCCCGCGGCCGTCCCGGGATGATCTGGCGCAGGGAATGGACCAGGTAGAAGCTCGGCACCTCCCCGGACCAGACGCCGTAGCGGCTGTCGGAGATCACCCGGTCGAAGCACCGCTCACGGCACAGCCGCTCGGTGATTCGGTGTTCATGGTGGAAGGTCCGGAACACCATGGGGAGGGACAGGCTCATCTTCACGTAGAAGACCGGGGAATGGCGGCTGAGGGGCTTGGGGATGTCCCGGAGCGCGATGGTCTCGCAGGCGTCACCGAGTTCATCCTGCAGGAGGCGGAGCGCACGGCCGTTGGATAGGAGGGTTACCGAGTGGCCGGCGTCGAGGAGACCGCGGATCAGGGTGAGGTCACGGGTGGCGTGACCAAGGCCCCAGTCGTGGACGGCGAAAAGGATATTGAGTGCTGCCATGGCCATTTCTTCCTGTTCGCATAAAGCGCCGGCGGTATCCGATAACTGCGGCCACCGCCCTGTTGCTACTGTTACCCTTACAGCCGACGATAACCGAGAAGTACAAGAAGCATAAGGACTGTCGTTCCTTCAGTCCACGGAGGGTCCCCGTCCAGGACCGGCCGGTGGAGACCTGCAGTGTTGACGAAGGTTCGATTTATTGAACTTCTATAAAACAGGATGCCGCCGGCCCGGAAGGATATCCTTTTCCTTGATCCAGATCAGGTAGACTCGAAGAGTCAGCGCTATCTTAATATAAAGGAGTGTCATCTGATCACAGGGAGGTTTATCGCCGCGAGCGAAACCGTCAAGGCTGGAAGTCCGCAAAAAAACTATGGTAACGCAAAACACTCCGGCACTGCTCAAAACAGAAGAAGCGGAGAAGATGACCGCCGAGGATCTGTTCACAAAACTGGACAGCTCGGCAGAGAACGGCCTCTCCAGCCAGGAGGCGGCGCGGCGACTGGAGGAGTACGGTCAAAACGCCCTGGAGGAGAAGAAGGTCAGCCCCCTGCTCAGGCTCCTGGGCTATTTCTGGGGTCCCATCCCGTGGATGATCGAAGTGGCGGCCCTGCTGTCGGCGATCGTCCAGCACTGGTCCGATTTCATCATCATCATGGCGCTGCTGGTCTTCAACGCCGCCGTCGGATTCTGGCAGGAATACAAGGCCAGCAATGCCGTGGAGGCGCTGAAAAAGAGCCTGGCCCTCACCTGCAGGGTGCTGCGCGACGGCGAGTGGCGGCAGATCGAAGCCGTAAAACTCGTCCCCGGCGACGTGATCCGCCTGCGCCTGGGCGACATCATCCCCGCCGACGCCAAGCTGACCGAAGGCGACTACCTGAGCATTGACCAATCCGCGCTCACCGGGGAATCCCTGCCGGTGGATAAAAAGGCGGGCGACATGGCCTACTCGGGTTCGGTGGCCAAGCAGGGGGAGATGGTCGCCCTGGTCACCGGCACCGGCAGCAACACCTACTTCGGGCAGACCGCCGAACTGGTGGAATCCGCCGACACGGTCTCCCACTTCCAGAAGGCCGTGTTGCGCATCGGCGATTACCTGATCTATCTCAGCCTGGGTCTGGTAGCGGTCCTGATCGTCGTACAGGTCTTTCGCCATGAGCCGCTGCTGGAACTGGTGCAGTTCGCGCTGATCCTGGTGGTCGCCTCCATTCCGGTGGCCATGCCGGCGGTGCTGTCGGTGACCATGGCGGTGGGGGCCATGGTCCTGTCGAAGATGAAGGCCATCCTGTCGCGCCTGGAATCCATCGAAGAGATGGCGGGCATGGATATCCTGTGCTCCGACAAAACCGGGACCCTGACCCAGAACAAACTCAAGCTCGGCGAACCCATGCTGCTGAAAGCCGAAGATGAGCACGCCCTGTTGCTTGCCGCCTCCCTGGCTTCCAAGGCCGAGGACCAGGATGCCATAGACCTGGCGGTGCTCGCCGGCCTTGAGCGGGAGGATGAGCTCAAGGAATACCGGCAGGTGAAGTTCATGCCCTTCGACCCGGTGGCCAAACGGACCGAGGCCACGATTGAGGGCGGCGAGGGTAAGAACTTCAAGGTCAGCAAAGGGGCTCCTCAGGTAATCATGGATCTTTGCCAGCTCGATCCCGAGGATCGCGACAAGGCGCAAAAGGCGGTCGACGAGTTTGCCACCAAGGGCTTCCGCACCCTGGGAGTGGCGCGCAGCGATGCCGGGGACAAGTGGACGTTTCTCGGCGTACTGCCGCTGTTCGATCCGCCGCGCGAAGACTCCGCCGATACCATCGGAGATGCCGAGGAGCACGGCGTCAACGTGAAGATGGTCACGGGCGACAACCTGGCCATCGCCAAAGAGATCGCCGGCAAGCTGAAGCTGGGGCAGAACATCCTCGTCGCCGACGAATTATTCGGGGAGAAAGGCGGCGCCCCGGATGATCAAACGGCGGGGCGGGTGGAACGCAGCGACGGCTTCGCCCAGGTCTTTCCCGAACACAAGTTCAACATCGTCAAGGCCCTGCAGACCCGTGGCCACATCGTCGGCATGACCGGCGACGGTGTGAACGACGCCCCGGCCCTGAAACAGGCTGAGGTGGGCATCGCCGTTTCCGGCGCCACCGACGCCGCCCGCGCCGCGGCCGACCTGGTGCTTACCGCGCCGGGCCTGTCGGTCATCGTGTCCGCCATCGAAGAGGCGCGGCGCATCTTCGAGCGCATGAACTCCTACGCCATTTACCGTATCACCGAGACCATCCGCATCATGGTCTTTGTGGTCCTGGCGATGCTGGTGTTCAATTTCTACCCCATCACCGCGATCATGATCATCCTGCTGGCTTTCTTCAATGATATACCCATCATGACCATCGCCTATGACAACACGTCCCTCGATCCACAGCCGGTAC
>JARRRO010000154.1:0-4960 GCA_037380645.1 Gammaproteobacteria bacterium
TGATGGTCCTGAAGTGCGCGTCATTACGGCTGAACTCCCGGTACATGCTCTTCTGGAAATAGAAGCTGCCGTACAGCATAAAGGCGGAAACGGTAATGCTGACCACCAGTATGACGATGGAGCCGCGCAGTATCTTCCAGTCTATGTCGTCAGGCTTCATGATGTATGCCCAGTACTATCCGGACGGCAAAATCCGCCCGCTTGGAGGCCCCGTTGGCGCTGCCCTGCAGGCTGGCATTGGAGCTGACATCCAGTGGCAGGCTGACGATACTGACGTCATGCACGTTATCGGTGGTGCGCAACGTGTCGACAAATTTGTTTATCTCGTCGATCGCCTCGCGGTAGTCCCCGTCGAAGGGATCCAGATGGCCGCTGACCAGGGCGATCTGGTAATAATCATAACCGGTGTCTTTGCTGCTGATTCTGCTGTGGCCTATATTCGCCCGGTTGGCAGGCGTCCCGGCGCTTTTCTTGGCGCCCAGGGAGGTATTCGGATCAACGCTCGCCGCCCATTGGAACGAGTCCAGCTTGACGGAGGGATACTTGTCTGCCCCGGTGCTGATCAGCTTGATCATTTCCAGGGGCGAGCTCTTGTACTGCTCCAGCTTGTTGGCCAGTTTCACGGCGACCTTGAGATCCTCGGGTTCCACCGGAGTCTGCGGCAGGCGCTGCCGTGCAAGCTCGTAGCGGGTGTTGTAAAACTGGGATTTGCTCTGTGCGGAGAGGCTGCGCTGCTTGTAGCTCAATCCGCCCATCAGGTTGAAACCGCTCCAGACGGCGCTGGCCAGCAGCAGCAGGGCGCTGCTGGTGAGCATGCCGAAACGCAGGTTGCGCATGGTGAAGTAACGCCTCTCCGTAGAAGAGGCGTAGAAATTCGAGGGCTTCACCTGCAGGAGCTGGTGCGCGAAAAACCTGTCGCTGAATGGTGTTGCGATGGTTTGCTTCGACCCCGCTGACTGGAGCAGCTTGTTGATATCGTAAAATTCGTAGCGGCTGGAAGTGGAGTCGGGATAGGCTTTTTTCAGATCCTCCAGCAGCTCCGAGGACATCATGAAACAGATTTGCAGCGGCTCTTCATGACTCATGAGACGCATGCTGCTCAGGTAACGCTGGATCTTTTCCACCTCTTCCTGAATATGGGGCACATAGGGCTCCGTGCCGTAGCGGGGCATCTGCACCAGACGGCTGATGCGGAAACGTTTGTTCAGGAAAAAGGTCTGCCGCAGCCCGCTGATACTCTGCAGGCTGACCAGCAGAAGGCGCTCCGAGGGTTTGTCCAGGCGTTTCAGGATCGCTTCCGAGAACAGGGGGACCGAGTAGATGCCCGCCAGGGGGATCTTGTCGGCTTCAATCAGACGGGTCCACGGCGCCACCAGGCCGGGATTGGTAATGGCGGTCATCAATACCTGATCGTCCTTGCGTCCCTCCTCTTCCCTGCCGATGACCCGGGAATAAAAATACGGCGTGTCCCGGAACAGCCGTCCCTTCTTGCGCTGCAGGATCGCTTTCCGGTCCGGCCCCAGCACGTGGGGGATGGTGTCCTGGCGGTATTCCTCTTCGAAGAAATCCGTAAGCAGGTAAATCGGCGCTTTCGGGGTCTCCCGCAGATAGCGCTCGAAGTACGCCCGCCCCTCCTCGTTCCCGTCAAACAGGTAGGAACTGCCCAGGTCCCCTCCCTGCCAGTGATAGATGGCCGCCTTATGCGCGCTGATATACAGCACTCGCCGGTTGGCGAACTCAAACCTTGATAGTAGTGATGAGATCATAAATCGGGCCCAATATGGAGAACATCACCCAGCCGACGATCGCGCCGAGGGCAACCGTCATCGCGGGCTCTATCAGGGATTGTAACCGTTCTATGGATTCACGCACGTCGCGGGTGTAGAAATACGACACATTTTCCAACGATATCTGCAGGGCGCCGGTGGTCTCGCCGACGCGGATCATGCGGATGACCAGGGGCGGGAACAGGCCGGTTACTTCGAAACTGTCGCTCAGGCTCTTGCCGTCGGCGATCTGCTGGCCCACCACGTTCATCGCCGCCTCCACCGCCTTGTTGCCCGAGATTTCCTCGCTGGTGCGGATACAGTCAATGATGGTGATGCCCGAGGAATACATCATGGCGAAGAATCCGGACAGGCGGGCCAGGATCAGCTTCTTCAGGATCGGGCCGATCACCGGGAGCCTGAGTTTCAGTTGATCGACCTTCAGCGCCAGATCCGGGCTGGTCCGGATGCCGATCATCAGAGCTATGTAGGAGGCGATGGGGATAAACAGGATCAGATACCAGTAATGGACAAACATATCCGATACGAAAATCAGCACCTTGGTGTGCATCGGAAGTTTCTGACCCATGGTCTTGACGAAGGACATCAGCTGCGGCACCAGGTAGATCATGAGGAAAAACACCACGGCGATGACCACCGTGCCGACGAAGGCGGGGTACATGATCACCTTCTTGGCCTGGGAGGCCTGTTCGTCCTGCCATTTGAGGTTTTCCCCGAGGCGGCTGAACACCTCACCGATCTCGCCGCTCTGCTCCCCCGCCTTGACCAGATTGCAGAAGACGTTGCTGAACACGCCGGGGAAGTCGCGCATCGCCGAGGACATGGTCTTGCCGCCCTCGATGGACTCGGCCATGGCGGAGATGACCTCCTTGAGGCGCGGATTCTCGGTGCTGTCGCGCAGGTCCTCCAGGCTTTCCAGGATGGGGACGCCGGCGCGGGAAGTCTGCTCCAGGTGAAAGCAGACCAGGAGAAGGTCACGTCTGGTCACCCCGCGTCCCGAGATGTTCTGCCCCTGTGCCTTGACCTCCTTGCAGTTGATCAGGTCCAGGCCCATCTTGCGCAGGCGCATCTCGAGATCGGCGATATTGATGGCGTCGGCCTGACCCACCTGGATACGGCCGGATTCGTCCATTGCCTTGTACTGAAAATATTCCACGGCGCGCCTACTTCTGTTTCAGGCGCGTGGTCAGATCGACGACGCGGGATATCTCTTCCAGGCTGGTGGTACCGTCCAGCACACGCCCCGAGGCGGCCTCGGCCAGCGGCCGGAAGCCCTTGGACAGGGCCATACGCAGGAGATCCCGCCCGGTGCCGCGCCGGGCCACCAGTTCATCCATGTCGGCGTCGAATTTCAGGACCTCCATGATCGCCAGGCGGCCGTTATAGCCCTGGTTTTCGCATGTCTGGCAGCCCCTGGGTTTGTAGATCATCTGCTGCCGGTCTGAGGTTTTCAGACCCAACAGCATACGATCCAGGTCTTCCATCTCGTGGGGCTCCTTGCACTCCGGACACAGCCGGCGCACCAGCCGCTGGGCCACCACGCCGATAATGTTACCGGCCAGCACGTCGGGTTTGACCCCGATATCCAGCAGGCGCGGGATGGCGCCCAGGGCGGTATTGGTATGCAGGGTGGAAAACACCTGGTGGCCGGTCATGGCCGCGCGCAGGGCCATGCTGGCCGTGTCCTCGTCGCGGATCTCGCCCACCAGGATGATGTCCGGGTCCTGCCGCATCAGGGCGCGGGTGCCGCTGGCGAAGTCCAGCCGCGCGCCCTCGCTGGCCGAGGTCTGACGGATCATGGTGGTGGGATACTCCACCGGGTCCTCCAGGGTCATGATGTTGACCGACTCGGTATTGAGGTAATTGAGGATGGAATACAGGGTGGTGGTCTTGCCGCTGCCGGTGGGACCGGTGACCAGGATGATCCCCTCGGGCCTGGCCACCATCAGTTTCAACGTGGTCAGTTCATCATCCCGCAGATTGAGTTCCTCCAGCGAGACAATGCCCTTTTGCCGGTCGAGGACGCGCAGCACGATATTCTCCCCGTGCACCGTGGGCAGGGTGGCGACGCGGAAATCGATGCGCCGCCCGGACAGGGACAGGGAGATGCGGCCGTCCTGGGGCGCCCTGACTTCGGCGATGTCCATGCCGGCCATGACCTTGAGGCGGACCGCGATGGCCGACCAGTAATTCTTGTGCAGGCTGCGGATCTGGCGCAGCACGCCGTCGATGCGGTAGCGGAAACGGAGAAATCCTTCCTCCGGCTCGAAATGGATGTCCGAGGCGCCGCGCTTGACTGCGTCGGAAAGCAGGGCGTTCACCAGCCGCACCACCGGTTGGCTGTATTCGTCGCTTTCCGCGTCCAGGCTCTGGTAATCGATCTCCCCGGTTTCGATCTCCCGCAGGATGCCGTCCACGGACAGTTCGAAGCCGTAGAACTGATCGATGGCCTTCTCGATCTCCGCCTCCCCCGCCAGGACCGGAACCACCTCGGCCACGCCGGCGAGATGGGCGTTGAGCTGATCCAGGGCGACCACGTCGAAAGTATCGGCCATGGCCAGAGTCAGCTGGTTGGTGGCGGGATTGAAATTGAGGGGCAGGACGCGCAGCCGCCGGGCCATGTCCTTGGGGATCTTGGACACGGCCTCGCTGTCCGCCACCACGGTGCTGAGGTCGACGCTCTCCTGGCCGATGACGCCGCCGATGACGTCCCGGATAATGGCCTCGGTGGCGAAGCCCAGGCGCACCAGAATCTTGCCCAGATGCTCCTTGGTCCGTTTCTGCTCGGTCAGGGCGATATCCACCTGGTCCGGCGTGGTGACACCCTTGCTGACCAGGATCTCGCCCAGCCGCATGTGTTTCTTATGGGGACCGGTGATAGTCACCGTCACTGCGCTCCCTCGAGGGTGCTGATCCGGGCGCTGAGGGAGGATACATCGAAACTCGCCTCTCCATTGCCGGCCAGCCGTCTGGCTTTCTTATAGTAATCCAGCGCCGTCTTGGGGTGGCCCAGTTGATCCAGACTGACGGCGAGGTTGAAGGCGTAATCGGGGTTGCTGGAATCCTGCCGGTAGGCGTCGAAAAACGCCTGCTGCGCCTCCGGCCAGCGGGACTGGGAGGCGTACAGGTTGCCCAGGGTGAAATACAGAAACGGCTGATCCGGATTGTCCTTC
>JARRRO010000155.1:0-8091 GCA_037380645.1 Gammaproteobacteria bacterium
TTTTTTGCTTACGTTGTCTGGGCATGGTGGTTATGCCGTATGCACATGACAACAAGGCGGGCGGCGCCTGTCAACCTGACCGGCATCAGCCGCTGACCTCGGGCAGCCGCAGGATATAGACGGAAGACAACAGGGCCAGCAACCCCAGCAGGCCGATCACCACGGCGGGATTGACGATGTCCGCGATCACGCCGAAGGCGCCGCCGGCGATCATGGCTGCCCCGATGACGGTGTTGCTGACGGCGACGTAGGTGGCCCGGGTATCCCGGGTCGCCAGGTCCACCAGATAGGTTTTGCGCCCCAGGCGCACGCCATTGTGGAAAGCGGCAATGAAGAAGAACAGAACGCCCCAGGTCCAGACTGAATCCATAAAGCCGGCACCGGCTGCCGCCAGCGCGCCGGTGGCGATGCCGGTCACGCCGGCGGCGGCGCCGGCGACGGCCATGACCAGGCGGCTGGAACGATCGCCCAGCCGTCCCCACAGGGGGGAACTCAGGGAGACCGCCAGACCCGCGGCGATGATCATAAGACCGAGGCCGGCGACCCGGCCGCTGTGCCGCTGCGCCAGCAGGGCGTAATAGGGCAGGACCAGGGCGACGCTCAGGAGCAGGGCGCGGGCGATGACGAAACGGCGGAAGGCCGGGTCGGAGCGCAGGATGGCCAGGCTCTGCAGGGCCACGGTCAGGGCGTTGCCGCCGCCCTCGGTGGCGCCCGCCTCCTCCACGATGAAGGCGAACACCGCGATAGAGGCGAGATACAGCAGCCCCGCCGCCAGCAGAAACCCGACGAACACCCCGCTGTCCCGCTCCGCGTACCACTCCACGTACACCCCTATGGCCAGGGTGACGGCGCCGGCGACGCCGGCGCTGTATCCCATCAGCGTCCCGCGGCGGGTCTTGGAAACGGTCTTGCCGAGGACGTCCTTGGCGGACACCGAACAGATCCCCTTGGCCAGGCTGAACAGGGTCACCAGCCCCAGCACCGCCCAGCCGGCGGCGGGTCCGGACAGCTGCGTAACCGGGAGCAGCATGAGCAGCACGGCCGCGGCGCACAGCGCGGTGCCCGGCCACCAGCAGTTGCGGCAGCAGCACGCCGGCCTCGCGGATGGGCACCAGAAAGCCGGTGAAGGCCGCCGGCGCCCCCAGCACCCCCAGCAGCCAGGGCAGGATCAGGCGCGCGCTGGTGAGTTCATCCGCGACCTTGGTAAACACATTGGAAACCAGGTAGGCGAAGAAATTCCGGGGCTGGTGGCGGCAGGCGGTCTCGGGGATTTCCTTGCACACCCGCGCGTCCTCGTCGCCGGTGATGAGGTCATAGATCTGCCCCAGCGGGAACGGATCCCGCCGCGGGGCCGTTGCTGACTGTGATTGCGAATCAGACATGAATCGTGGTTCGTGTTTCGTGGTTCGGAATAATAGACGCCGGCCCTAAACAGCCGTCATTCTGGCGGGCCCTGGCCTGGAATGTCGTGATCCAGGGGCCAGAATCCAGTAGACATCATGTCCGCCCGCAGGGCGGTCTTTCATTGACTGGATGCTGGCCTGCGCCAGCATGACGAACTTCGCATCGGAATCTACCATTGCGGGCGCCTCGCCACGAATTACAACAGCGACTCCATGGTGCCAGATCTCACCGTAGGCCGCCTCGCAGCGCGGGCCGAAGCCGCCGAACAGGCGCATCATGCCCAGCTCCGCCTCGCGCCGGCCGTAATAGCTGGCCGGATCGAAGATCACGGGTTCGCCGCGCTCCTCCGCGGCGGCGTTGCCGGACCAGAGGTCCCCGTGCAACAGTACCGGCGGCTCGTCCAGGCCGCCGATGATCTCGTCCAGCCTGGCCAGGAGCCGGTCGCCCTGGGCCAGCAGGGGATCGTCGGCGGAGACCTTGCGTGCGAACAGGTCAAGTTGCCAACCCAGGCGCTGCTGGCGCCAGAAGGTGACCCAGTCACTTGACCAGTCATTGGGCTGTTGCGTGGTGCCCAGGTAATTGTCGCGTTCGAAGCCGTAGCGGTCCGAGCGCGTGGCCTGGTGCAGTTGCGCCAGCCGCCGGCCCATGAGTTCCTGCCAGTCGCCGCGCCGCTTCCCTTCCCTGAAGGCTTCCACCACGATGAAGTCCTCGCCGAAAGCGACGGGCTGCGGCACCCGGATGACGCCGGGTTCGCCCAGCAGGGTCAGGGCCGCGAACTCCGCCTCGAACATGCCGGGGTATGGCGCGGCGCCGGGGCTGACTTTGATGAAATACTCGCGGCCGTCTTCCAGGGTCACCACCCGGCTGTCGTTGATGCAGCCGCCCGTGGCCGTACGCGAGGCACCGAAGCGGGCCGGCTCGCCCGTGGCCTCGTCTATGGCCGCCTCGATGCGGGACTGCAGGGTCACGGGGTCTTGCTCCGGTGCAATGCCAGGCAATGCTCCAGCAGGGAGGGACAGGCCGATTCGATCATATCCAATACGCGGTCGAAACCGGTAGGGCCGCCGAAATAGGGATCCGGCACCGGCCGCGCCCGGGCGTTGTCGATGCCGCCGTCCAGGTAGCAGCCGAGCAGGCGGATGTGGGGCTGTGGACCGCCGGCCATGCGCTCCAGGTCGGCGAGGTTGTCATGGTCCATGGGCACGATCAGATCGAAGGCGTCGATGTCCTCCACCCGCACCTGGCGGGCAATGGAATCCAGACGGTAACCGCGCCTCGAGGCCGCCTTGCGCATGCGCGCATCGGCGGACTCGCCGCTGTGATAGGCAGTGGTTCCGGCCGAGTCGATGCGGATGACCCCGTCATAACCGGCGTCTGCGACGAAACGGCGGAACACGCCCTCGCCCGTGGGCGAGCGGCAGATATTGCCCATGCATACGAACAGGACGTCCACTTCGATGTCGGATCCATTCATGCTTACAGCATACCGCATAACCGCTCCCGGTCTGAACGCGGGCGCGGACCGGGAACCGGCGATCAGGCCTGGGCCAGGGCCTGTTCGATATCCTCCAGCAGGTCGTCGATGTGCTCCAGGCCTATGGACAGCCGGACCAGATCGCTGCTGACACCGGCCTTCTCCAGTTCCTCTTCGTTCAGCTGCCGGTGCGTGGTGGTGGCGGGGTGGCAGGCCAGCGACTTGGCGTCGCCGATGTTGACCAGCCGGGTGATGAGATTGAGGGCGTCGATGAAGCGCGCCCCGGCCTCCGCCCCGCCCTTGATTCCGAAGCTGAGGATGCCGGCCGCCTTGCCGTTGCAGTAACGCTGCAGGAGTTCATGATCCGGATGATCGGACAGTCCCGCGTAGCGTACCCATTCCACCTTATCGTGTCCCTGCAGGTATTCGGCCACGGCCTGGGCGTTGTCGCAGTGGCGGTCCATGCGAGGGCCTCGGTGTAGACGACGCCGTGATAGGAGACGTCCGGCTCGTTCAGCCTGCGAAAGCGTTCCTTGTGCTCGGCCCAGGGGAACTTGCCCGAGTCCACCAGCACCCCGCCGATGGAATTGCCGTGGCCGCCCATGTACTTGGTCAGGGAGTGGACCACGATGTCGCAGCCGTGGTCGAAGGCCCGGCACAGGTAGGGGGTGGGCACGGTGTTGTCTATCATCAGGGGGACGCCGTGGCTGTGGGCCATGTCCGCCACCGCCTGGATGTCGATGACATTGCCGGCGGGGTTGCCGATGGACTCGCAGAACACCGCCTTGGTCCGGTCGTCGATCAGGGCCGCCATGCCGTCCACGTCGCGCACCTCGGCGAAGCGCGTCTCTATGCCCATCTGCGGCAGGGTGTGGGCGAACAGGTTGTAGGTGCCGCCGTACAGCGAGGTGGTGGAGACGATGTTGTCCCCCGTCTCGGCGATGGTCATGATGGCGTAGGTGATGGCCGCCATGCCGGATCCCAGGGCCAGCGACCCGACGCCCCCTTCCATCTCGGTCACCCGCTGTTCCAGGACCGCGTTGGTCGGGTTCATGATGCGCGTATAGATGTTGCCCTCGACCTTGAGATCGAACAGATCGGCGCCGTGCTGGGTGCTGTCGAAGGCGTACGAGGTGGTCTGATAGATGGGCACGGCAACCGCCTTGGTAACCGGGTCCGGCTTGTAGCCTCCGTGGATGGCAATGGTTTCGAGCTTCATGGTTGTTTCCCTCCGGCGTTGTGGTTCTGCTAAGTTTCGATCATGCCGCGTCACCCTCGAGGAATTCGACTGCGGCCCGAATGTGCCGTTCGAAACCCTGAAAGCCGTGGTCGCCGCCCTCTTCCACCAGTTGCCGGCAGCCCGCGTATTTCGCCACCGCCAGGCGGTAGTCCAGGGTCTCGTCGCCGGTCTGCACCAGCAGCCAGTAATTCTCCGGGCGCCGGATGACCGGGGTGTCCGCCGCCTCCAGGGCGTCCGCGTGCCGCTCCTCCAGGATGTACACGTCATCGGTGTGGTAGTTTTTCAATTCAAACCCCAGGGCCTCGCGCCGCAGCCGCTCCGCACGTACCAGGGGATTGATGAGGACCGCGCGCAGGTCGTATTTCTCCGCCAGATGGGTGGCCCAATAACCGCCCAGGGAACTGCCCATGAGATAAACGTCGCCGGGCAGACGGCTTTCCACGAAGGACTCCAACTCCATTCCGGCTTCGTCGAAATACGGCGTCAGGAAGGGGCAGTGATATTCCATGGACGGCCGGTGCGCCGCCAGCCAGTCGCGCACCTGCACGGCCTTGCCGGAGGCGGGCGAGCTGAGAAAGCCGTGGATGTACAGCAGCGTGGACACGGCTCGGTATCAGGGGCCGGGCAGAGACAGGAACCGGATCATAGGGCGCCTGTCCCGGTCATTCCTCGTCCACCGCCATCCCCGACAGGGCACGCCTGGCGTCCCCGGCGGCGGCGCCCTCCTCCCGGCGGGGATAATCCTCGCGGTACAGCTTGGCCTGGCGCAGAGTGGCGTCGGCCCGGGCCCGGGTCCTTGCCGCCACCCGGGCATGACCGTAATAGTCCGGCAACAGGGACAGGATGTCCCGGTCGAGCTGCGCCTCGAGCTGAGCCAGCGCGGCGTCGTCGTCGCCGCTGCGCAGTTGTCTCAGGATCAGGATATGGGACTGGGTGTTACTGGCCTGGCTGTTGACCCACTGGTCCACGACGGCGCCGGACGCCAGGTAGGCACCGATGCCGCCGCTGGCGATCAGGCTGACCACCCACAGCATCGTCAGCAGGATGCGGGAAAGCCGCGGGGAGCGCCGGTGTTCAGACATCGTGTTTACTCCCTTGCCAGGGTTTGCCTGCAAAGCGCCCGGATCGTGCCGGGTCACGCCAACGGCCGGACGAATCCGGACGGGGAGGCGTGCAGTCCCTTCCGGTACAGGCGGCGGCAGGACTTCATAAGCCTGTCCATGCGCTCATCGACCAGCATGGCTACCCGGGCCGCCGCTTCGGCGCAGTCCCCGGCGGCATAAAGCTGCTCCGCCCTGTTCCTGATCAGGTCCAGGTCGTGAATGCGGCCAAGTTTGTCCCCCAGTTTATCGAGGCGTTTCCTGGTCTTGGGGTAGCAGCCGGGCCGGGTCTTGTCCACGTAGCCGAGTTGATAGTAGAGATACTTCACCCACTTCCGCAACTCGTGCAGATCTTCGATGGTGCCCCCCAGGGAGAAAGCCCGCTTCCCCTCCCTGACGGCGCGACGGTAGCAGCGTTTCAGTCCCCGGCGCACGATGTCGTCCGAGTGCAGCGCCAGGGCGGGCTCGCGCAGGGATTCCGCCGCCTCCGCCAGCGGCGCCTGCAGGGTGTCCCAGGCAATGGGTTCACCGGCGTCGAAGTGCAGGCGGGACATCAGAAGCTCGACGGCCCCCCTGTCCCCGCCGGCTGATTTATCCCGCAGCCATCTCAGAGTATCCATGATGACCTGGGCATCGCGGCAGGGGGAAAGACACTTGGCCTGGTCCCGCAGCCGGCGGTTGGCGGCGCGCCAGTCGAATCCGGCGTCCTTGCTCACCAGGCGCAACCAGGCGCGCAGACGCTTGATGTCCACGCGGATGCGATGGATGTTGGTCTGGTCGTGTTCCGGAAGGCGGAGCCGCTGCTGCAGGTCGTCGATGACGTCAACCACGGCCTGGCTGATGCCTTCCGCTGGCGGGGTGATGACTTCCGGCCGGTTCATGCCTCTTCCACTTGATTAAAATTTAAAAAATTTAACGTAACCTTTTGAATTATTCTTTTTCCGATCCTCCTCATCCCGTTTATCGCCGATTGAGGTGGGAATCACATTGCATACTAAGTCCCAATCCCGTCGCATGGCAATATCCGGTGGATTACACTGTCACTAACCCACCCTCTACCTGATACTTGCATCTTCTTTTTTTGTTACTTGTAACTGCCCTCATTCGGTCAGCACGTAGGTCCCGGGGGCGTCGCACAGGGGTGTGTAGCGCTCCCGCGGCGGCCGGTAGGCCGGCGGGGATTCCTTTCCGGTGGAATGGGACGCCAGCCAGTCTTCCCAGGCGGGCCACCACGAACCCTCGTGGGTCTCGGTTTCGGCCCGCCAGGTGTCCGGATCGATGTATTTGTCGGTTTCCGAGCGGGTGGCCACCTGGTAAGTGCGATGGGGGTGTCCCGGCTCGCTGACGATGCCGGCGTTGTGGCCGCCGCTGGTGAGCAGGAAGGTCACCTCGGTATCGGTGAGGTAATGGATCTTGTACACGGACCTCCACGGGGAGACGTGATCCTTGAGCGTTGATACCGTGAACACGGGCACGCGTATGTCGCTGATGGCCACCGGGCGATCACCGACCACGAAACGATCCTCGGCGAGCTTGTTGTCCAGAAACAGATCACGCAGGTACTGCGAGTGCATCCGGTAGGGCATGCGCGTCGCATCGGAATTCCAGGCCATCAGGTCGAACATGGGGCGGCGCTGGCCCAGCAGGTAATCGTGTACCATCTCCGACCAGATGAGGTCGTTGGAGCGCAGCAGCTGGAACGCCCCCGCCATCTGGCGGGTGTCCAGGTAACCCTGCTCCCACATGATGTCCTCCAGGAAGGTGACCTGGCTCTCGTCGATGAACAGCATGAGCTCGCCGGCGTCCTTGAAATCCGTCTGGGCCGCCAGCAGGGTCACGCTGCCCAGCCGTTTGTCGTCGTCCCTGGCCATGGCCGCCGCCGCGATGGTGAGCAGGGTGCCGCCAAGGCAATAGCCCACTGCGTGGATCGGTCTCTCCGGCAGCAGGGCCGAGATGACGTCCAGCGCGGCCATGACGCCCAGGTTGAGATACTCCTCCATGCCCAGGTCCCGGTCCTCCGCCTTCGGGTTCTTCCAGGAGATGATGAACACCGTATGACCCTTCTCCACCAGGTATTTCACCAGGGAATTGCCGGGCGAGAGGTCGAGGATGTAATACTTCATGATCCAGGCGGGCACGATCAGCACCGGGTCCCGCCACACGCTGCCGGACGCGGGTTCGTACTGGATCAGTTCGATCAGCCGGTTGCGGTAGATCACCTTGCCCGGGGTCACGGCGACATCCCTGCCCACCTGGAAGGCCTCGCTGCCGACGGGGCGCTTGTCCCCCAGCACCCGCTCCCAGTCCTCCACCAGGTTGACCCAGCCGCGCATCAGGTTTACCCCGTATTCCTTGGCGGTGACCGCCAGGATCTCCGGATTGGTGAGCAGGAAGTTCGACGGCGAGAACATGTCCAGGACCTGCCGCGCCGCGAAGGAGACCGCGTCTTCATGATGGGGTGAGACCCCCCGGACGCCGGTAGTGGCGTTATGCCACCACTGCTGGGTCAGCAGAAACGACTGGTAAATGACGTTGAACGGCCAGGTCTGCCAGGCTTCGCCGTCGAAGCGCCGGTCCTGGGGCAGCGGTTCGATGCAGGGCTTGCCGCCCTTTCCGGTAGCCTGGGCCGTGCTCCTGGCCGCGTACAGCCCCAACCGCGTCGCCTTGCGAACGGCCTTTTGCACCAGCTCTCCCTGTTTCGCCGGCGCGGTCAGCAGGTGGCTCATCCAGTCATAATAGGCCAGCATCAGCGACGCCGGCGACAGACCCAGGGTAAGCCGCCCCTGCAGGGCGTGAAAGATCCGGTCTATGGAGGGGGAAGTGGGGACGGGGGGCGGTAGTTCGAATTCCTCCTCTTACTCCGCCGGGGGGGA
>JARRRO010000156.1:0-4930 GCA_037380645.1 Gammaproteobacteria bacterium
GGGGGTCTGGATCTCCAGCTCCTGCCCCCCGGTCCCCCGGGAGAGGAGGCGGGCGATCAGGGCGGTGTCCGCCGCCACGGTACCCTCATCCGCGGTGGCATAGCCGATGGTTGGCAGCTGTCCGTCAAGCTCCGCCAGCAGGGCGCGGCCGAATTCATCATCGGCGTTGATCACGGCGGCCCCCAGACCCGGGGCCATAAACAGTTTGCGCTTGGCGGCGGCATAGCCGGCCATGTCCCCGTGAAAATCCAGGTGTTCGTGGGAGAGATTGGTGAACACGGCAATGTCGAAGGCAACGCCGTTGACCCGGCCCTGGTCCAGGGCGTGAGAAGAGACCTCCATGACGGCGTGCCCGGCCGCGGCGGCGGCGAAACCGGCCAGCAGCCGCTGCACGGTAACCGCGTCGGGAGTGGTGTGCGGACCGGGCTCCAGCGCCGGATAGAGACCGTAACCCAGGGTGCCGATGCAGCCGACTTTTTCGCCCCCGCCGCTTAAGGCCTGGGCGATGTAATGGCACACCGAGGTCTTGCCATTGGTGCCGGTGATGCCGATGACCGGGAGTTTCTCCGAGGGCTGGCCGTAGAAACGGGCGGCGATGATCCCCGCTTTCTCGCGCAGATCCACCACGGCGATCACCGGAATGCCGACGCCACCGGGGGCGGAGAGGCCCTCCTCCAGAAGCACCGCCACGGCGCCGCGGTCAACGGCCTCGCGGATGTAGCGCCCGCCGTCTTCACGATAACCCTTAAGGGCCAGGAAGGCGTCGCCCGGTGCGATGGCGCGGCTGTCCAGGGAGAGTCCGCGCACCTGCAGATCCGGGTCCGGCAGGGATGCCGCCAGCCCCTGCAACAACTGCTGCAGGGGAACGCCGGGCACTGGGTTACGATCCGCCATCATCTTCCGCGCCACCCATCTCACCGGTTGGCCGCCATCAGGGTCCCGCCTTTGAACGCGGGCAGGTCGTCGGGCGGGATATTGAGTATGCGCAGGGCCCCCTGCATGACCCGGGCGAACACCGGCGCGGCCACCAGGCCGCCGTAATAGTCGTTGCCCTCGGGCTCGTCGATGACCACCACCATCACCAGCTTGGGATCGCTGGCCGGAGCCATGCCCGCGAACAGCGACTGATAGCGGTCTTCCGCATAGCCGCCGGCGGTGCTCTTGTGCACGGTGCCGGTCTTGCCGGCGACCTCGTAGCCGGGCACGTCGGCGCGCAGGCCGGTGCCGCCCCGCTGCACCACTCCCTCCAGCATCTTGCGCACCTCCCGGGCGACGGCGGCGGGCATCACCCGCCGGCCACTGGGGGGCTTGTCTACCCGGGTCAGTGACACCGGCAGCAGGATGCCGTCGTCGGCAATGGCGGCGTAAGCCTGGGCCAGGTGCAGGGCGGTGGTGGAGATGCCGTAGCCGAAGGCAATGGTAGCCAACTGCACCTCGGACCAGTTGTGATAGCTGTTCAGCACGCCGGCGGATTCGCCGGGAAAGCCGCTGCCCGTAGGCAGCCCGAAGCCGAGGGCGGCGTAGAGTTCATACAAAGGCCGCGGTCCCAGGGACAGGGCGATCTTGGCGGCTCCCACGTTGCTGGATTTCTTGATGATGCTGCCGAGGTTGAGGACGCCGTAATTACTCTCGTCGCGGATGGTGTGATTCAGCACCTTGACGTAGCCGGGCGCCGTCTGCACCAGGGAGGCCGGGCTGTAGCGGCCGCTCATCAGCGCCGCGGCGATGGTGAACGGCTTCATGGTGGAGCCGGGTTCGAACACGTCGGTGACCGCGCGGTTGCGGTAGTTGGCGCTCTTCAGGCCGCTGCGGTTGTTGGGGTTATAGCCTGGCTGCACCGCCATGGCCATGACCTCGCCGGTATCGGGGTTGAGCATCACCAGGGAACCGCCGCGGGCGTGATGGCGCTGCACCGCTGCCTTCAGTTCCCGGTAAGCGAGGTACTGGACGCGGCGATCGATGGCAAGGTGCAGGGTTCGGCCGGGGCGGGCGGGGCGCAGGCTTTCCACGTTCTGGACCACGCGGCCGTAGCGGTCCTGGAGGACCCGTTTCTCGCCCGGGGTGCCCTTGAGCCAGTTGTCATAGGCCAGCTCCACCCCTTCCTGGCCGGTATCGTCCACGTTGGTGAAACCCACCAGGTGGGCCGCCACCTCTCCGGCCGGATAATAGCGCTTGTATTCCCGCTGCAGGTTGACGCCGTTCATGTCCAGTTTCTTCACCGCCATCGCCAGTTCCGGCCTGACCCGCCGTTTCAGGTAGAGGAATTCCCTTCCCAGGCGTTCCTGGAGCTGCTGCTTCAGATCGCGGAGGTTCATGTGCAGCAGCGCCGCCAGCCGCGGCAGTTTGTCCCCGTCCTGCAGGACCTCACGGGGAGTGACCCAGATGGAGGCCACCGGTGTGCTGATGGCCAGCGGCTGGTTGTTGCGGTCCGTGATCATGCCGCGGTGAGCGGGGATGGAAACCACTCGCAGGGAGCGTGCATTGCCGTGATCGCGCAGGAAGTCCTGGTTTTCGACCTGCAGGTAGTAGGCCCGCCACAGGAGCAGGCCCGCCGCGGCCACGAATACCGAGATCAGCAGCCAGCGGCGGCTGCAGGAGACGGTTTCAAGACGGGGCGCGCTCATCGCTTAAGCAGCACGATGGAATTGACGTCGGGACTGATCATGTGCAGCTTGGTGCGGGCGAGCCGCTCGATGCGATCCGCCGTCGCCCAGGTACTCTGCTCCAGCTGCAGCCGGCCCCATTCCTCGTTGAGCTTGTCGCGGGTCTCCTGCAGCGTGGTCAGTTCCGCGAACAGGCGGCGCGCCCGGTGCTGGGCCAGTACCACCTGCACCGCCGAGACGAAGACGGCCGCCGCCAGCACCAGGGTGAGCACCACTTTCATGCCGCCAGCTTCTCCGCGATGCGCAGCCGGGCGCTGCGGGCGCGGGGGTTGGCCTCGATCTCCCCGGGACCCGGCGTGACCGGCTTGCCGATGACCTTCAGCAGCGGCCGCACCGCCTCCGCCCGCACCGGCAGTTCCTTGGGATAGGGATCGTAGTGCGCCAGGTCGCGCATGAAGCGCTTGACCATGCGGTCCTCCAGGGAATGAAAGCTGATCACCGCCAGGCGGCCGCCGACGCGCAGGCAGTGGAAGGCGCCGGCCAGTCCCTGGCGCAAGTCCTCCAGTTCGTCGTTGATGAAAATGCGTATGCCCTGGAAGGAACGGGTGGCGGGATGCTTGCCCTTTTCCCGGGAAGGGTTGGCGGCGGTGATAATCTCGGCCAGCTGCAGTGTCCCGGTAATTGGCCGCCCGGCCCTGGCCCTGACGATGGCGCGGGCAATACGCCGCGCGTGCCGTTCCTCGCCGTAGCGATACAGGACGTCGGCGATGTCGCCTTCGGCGGCCTGGTTGATCCACTGGGCGGCGCTGACGCCCACACCCGGGTCCATTCTCATATCCAGATCCCCCTCGCGGCTGAAGCTGAAACCGCGGCGGCTGTCGTCAAGCTGTGGCGAGGAGACGCCCAGATCCAGCAGCACGCCGTCCACCTGGCCGCAGCGGCCTCGCGTCTCCAGTTCCCGCCGCAATGAGGAAAACCCCCCGTGCACGCAGTCGAGCCGAGGCTCCTCCTCCGCCAGGCGGCGCGCCCGGGCGACGGCTTCCGGGTCCCGGTCAAAGACCAGCAGGCGGCCGTCGCTGTCGAGGCGGGAGAGTATCGCCCGGCTGTGTCCTCCACGTCCGAAGGTGCCGTCGACGTAAAATCCATCCGGTCGCAGCTTGAGACCATTGACTACCTCTTCGACGAGTACCGGTATATGCCCGTATTCATTCACATTGCTTCAACGGCGAGACGCCATGCGCCCCGCTCACAGCGACAGCGGCTTGAGGGTCTCCGAGGGTTCGCTGTCCTCGTCGCCTACCTGCTCCAGCCAGCGGTCGCGCTGCGCCTCCCAACTGGCCTGATCCCAGATCTCGAACTTGTTACCCTGGCCGAGGATCACGGCCTGCCCGCCCAGGGAGGCGTAGTCCCTCAGTTCCTGCGGGATCAGGATGCGGCCCTGGCCGTCGAGCCGGCTGTCCGTGGCGTAGCCGCGCATCATCTGTTTGGCGCGGCGGCTCTGGCGATCAAAATCGGACAGGGCGGCGAGTTTGTCCTCGATGACCTCCCATTCGTTCAACGGATACAACCACAGGCAACGGTCCAGGGGGTTGAGGGTCTGCACCAGGCAACCGCCGGCCGTATCCAGCAGGCGCTCGCGAAAGCGGCTGGGGACGGCGAGACGCCCCTTGCTGTCGATGCTGACGGTGCTGAAACCTCGAAACACTGTGAAACCCCTGGGTTATGATTGTATTCCCCACTTTTCACCACTATTCCCCACTCGAGCGAACTATAGGAATTTCTGATCGATTGTGTCAAGCAAATCTTGCTTTTTTCTGGCGGCAATCTGCCTTTATTAACAGATACTTATGCAAGAAAACTTGGGAAAACGGATGAAAATCGGAGAGGTATAAAAAATAACTTCTTTTATATCAGAAAGTTGAATTGAGTAATTAATGTAAAACAATAAGATAAATGGGGGCCGGATGGCGCTGTCCGGGATTGTGACAGCGATCACAAAAAGAGAAGGAGTCGGCCTGTAAGCCGGGTTCAGTCGGGGGCACTCATTCATCTGCGGCGTGCGACGCCACACGCCTCTAGCGGCCTACCCGGGAACGGCGCGGACTACGCCATTGTCCCCCTATTTGGCCTTGCTCCGGATGGGGTTTACCCTGCCACGCCTGTTGCCAGGCGCGCGGTGCGCTCTTACCGCACCATTTCACCCTTACCCCGCGAGCGGGGCGGTATCTTTTCTGTGGCACTTTCCGTCGGCTCGCGCCGCCCAGGGGTTACCTGGCATCCCGTCCTGTGGAGCCCGGACTTTCCTCCCGTAAAGGGCGATTGCCCGG